>NZ_JAPCIY010000012.1:0-80171 GCF_027707645.1 Aeromonas sp. QDB30
AGGGCGTGCATCGAGAAGACAGATTATCCCATCCCGGCAGAACTGATGCCGTCAACCCCGTCCTGGTGAATAGATACATTGTGTCTGTCTTCCACCAGTTGTGGCGGGGTGCCGTCACCGTGGGAGATGACCGCATCCATCTGCACCCGGGCACCCAGCGGCAGGGCAGAGGCCGCGATCACGCTGCGGGCCGGCAGATAGGCGACGGCACGGGCAATGGCGGAGTCCGGGAAGAAGGTGGTGTAGACCTCGTTGACGGCGTCGAGATCCGCCAGATTGGTCAGATAGACGGTCACCTTGACGATGTCGTCGAAGGGCACGTCGATGCTCTCCAGCACGGTTTTGATATTGCGCAGACACTGGGTCGCCTGCTCGCGAATGCCACCGTCAACCAGGGCGCTGGAGGCGGGGTCGAGGGGCAGCTGGGCACCGATATTGTTGTAATGAGAGAAGGCGACGCTCTGGCTGGAGAGCGGATCCTGCGGGGCGTGGTCGCTGTTTCGGGAGATCTTGAGCAGCGGGCAGGGGGCCTGGGGGAAGGTGCCTTCCCCGTTGGAGAGCAGGGCGTCCATCTGCACCCTGGCGCCGAGCGGCAGACTGGCGACGGCGAGCACTGTGCGGGTCGGCAGCGAGTGGGGGAAGAATTCCCGATAGACGGCGTTGACGGCATCGAGGTCGGCGATGTCCGCGAGGAACAGGGTCACCTTCACCATGTCCTCCATGCCGTGGCCAATGCTCTGGACGATGGCCTGGATATTGGTGAGGCACTGTCTGGCCTGGGCCTGGATATCCCCTGCGACCAGTGCGCCCGTTTTCGGATCGACCGGGAGCTGGGCGGCAATATTGTTGTAGTGGGAGAAGGCCACGCTCTGGGTATAGGGCCCCAGATCCTGAGGCGCATTGGGGGTATTTCTGGCGGATTTGATGATGGTACCACTCATGGCGATACTCCTTTTTCGTTTTTGATGTAGGGTCCGGGCCGCATTGTTCTTCCCTGGCCGAATGCGGCACGCTGATGACTCGTGATATTGCGGCAACAGTTGCCCGTTCCCGCCGCAGGGCGACGGAGAAAAGGAGAACGATCATCACAGTGTCGAGCCCTGTTTCGATGCAGACAGCGCGTGCAACAGACAAGGGAGAGAAGTTGGCCTGGTGATTCAGACGGGAGAATTCTAGGGGGCGGTTATCCCGGGATGCAAACCGGGATCCTGTTTCTATGAGGTGGCTCAACAGAGTGAAATATATTCATTTTGCGATTCAATTCATGACGGACATGGCAAATAAAGGTGATGATGATCCCGCTTTACCATGAAAGTGGAACCAGATAGCGCCATATTGTCGCGCATCAGGGTTACAGCCTGTGAATCCTCCGTTAATACTTTTGGCGACATTGCAGCTTATTCTCCCGATTTTGCATAGCTATCTATTTATCGCTCTCTCGACGCCCTGTTCAGCGCCGCCAAAATATGCTGCGGTGAGCACACTGAAATAACATTCACCCTCTTTGCATGGCAACAGGTCATGACATAAATACGGGAGAAAGAGAGGGCGCTTTTTAGCCCCTGCTGCGGAGGCTGACATGGGCGGGTCGCCACATCGCCTATGCCATATCTTTTCAGCGGCGCGAACACAGCCCGCCAGCAGGGCTCATAAGCAAGGGGAGGGGGCCTTCCCCTTGCCGCCCCCCGATGCATATCACTCCTGTCATGACCTTTCCTGTGAGGGGGCCCCGGAGTTCGCCCTGCTTTGCCGCCCTGACGTATCCCGCACTCCTTGCGATGCAGCCGGCTCATCTTCACCGCACCATTCTTATTTGTGTTCTTTGTCATCAACTGCCGTTATTGCGACCTGGGTCGGGGTTTGGGTGGATTATTAACTGTATGATTAATAATGAAATCAGGGACCCTGCCGACGAGCAGCACGGATCGGCACTCATCTGCCCGGGAGTGGCACATGCGATCGCATCGCGATCCCCGTCATCTGACTTCGGAGGTTTTATGCTTGGATTCATTCTGGGTGACATGTACAGCCACACCAGCGGGTTTCGGCCACCCCCCCGCCTAGGCAAGCACTTCCCCCTCGCCCCCGACTATCAACTGCGCGGTCACACCGGCGCCGCCATCCTGACCATGGAGACCCTGCTCGATACCCCCTATCCCCAGAAGAAGTTCAGGGCCCTGATCTATGGCGCCTTTATCGAGCGCCAGCGTCGCCTCTTTGCCGAGCAGGTGGTCATTGGCCGGATGGAGGAGGGCCAGGACCTGGCGATCGCCATTGACCTCGCCTTTATCAGCACGGCGGTGCCCATCGGTCTGCTCGCCATCTCGGAGGAGATCGCGCTGCTGACCACCCCCCGTCCCACCCAGACCCATCCTCATCAGGAGGCCTTGAGCCAGGCGCTCGACTGCACCGCCATGCTGATGTTCTATGCCAAGGTCATTCGCCAGCGCAATGCGGTGCTTGAGCACATCGGCCACCAGTTCGGCTACAGACCGCAGGCCGGGTTGGTGGTCAGGGTGGGCCACGGCGGGGAAGATGACTATGCCGCCTTCATGGTCAATGTGATGACCTGCATCGCCCATTCGGGCTCCTTCAAGGAGGCGCTGGAGAATGGCGTCAGGATGGGCATACGCGATCCCGCCTTTTTCTGTATCGTCGGCGCCCTGGCCTCGACCCTGTGGGGAGTGCCCAAACCCTGGGCCCATGAGATCTCCCGTTTCATCCAGCGCCAGCACCCCCACTATCTCCAGATCCTGCTGCGGGGCGAAGCCAGGGTGGGCCGCAGACAGATCAACCTGGATCCTCCCAAACCGCCGCTCTGTGCACCGGTCAAGCGCCAGGTAAACCGCTTCCTGAAGTGGGCCTTCTAGGGCCATGGGAGTGCTCTCGAGGGGCGGGCCCATGGCGCCATCCCATCGGCCCGCCCCTCCTGAGGGTCATCACGGGGCTGTTATCTCACTGACCCCTGCTCCCCGGCTACCTTGCCCAAGAGGGGATGGCCAGAAAAGCCAACGGCTGCACGGGGGACAAGGGGCGGGTAGAAGGTGATCCACCTCGCCTTTTGATGTGAACGTCTTTTGATGTTTGGCGCCATACGCATACCATGCGCATCGTGTGTTCCTGTTGGGGGGAGGCGCTGCCTATTGCCCCCGTGGCTGGCCGCTGGTCCCGTCATGCCCTCGGGATGCACGACCCGGGGCCGCCACGGCAACCCCTTATCGCCATAGCCAACAGAACGGAGTATCAGGATGGCCATTGCCATTGAGCAGTCGGACAACACACTGAGGGTCAACAAGGATTGCTACGATCTGGGCCGCATCGTCGGCGTGCAGGTAAAAGCACTCGGCTGGATGGATCGGCTCAAGAAGACCTTGTTGCTGGGAGTGGTCACCTCCAGTGTGCTCTTTTACTTCACCCCTTCCTACGAGCAGGCGGGCAACTGGCTCATCGTGCTCTTCCTGCCCCTGGTGGGTTTTCTGTCTGGCGCCCTGATGGGGCTGCTCTCCAGCGCGAAATATGAGTTTTGCATCGAGTTTTCCCACGCCGACGAGACGGGCGTGCAGTGGATTACCGCCGCCAGGAGCCGGCATGTCGCCGATTATGAGACCTTCAAGGCGCAGGCGGCCAGGTTGAAAGAGCGGCTCGGGTAGGGAGCACAGAGTGACGGGTCTGCGCCATCTGGCGCCAGGCATAACAACAAGCCCGATCAGGTGCACCTGTTCGGGCTTGTTCCATTAGGGGGAGGGCGCTCGGGGAGCGGCTCAGGCGGGATAGAGGGCGCCCAGTACCGCCGGGCGGCTCGCGCCGGTCACCGCAGGCAGGTTGCCCGGCTTTCGCTGGATAAAGCGTTGTGCCAGCCAGGCAAAGGCGGCCCCTTCCACCCAGTCCGGTGCAAGGCCGAGCTGGGCGGTGCTGGTCAGATGCCAGTCGGGCAGCAGGGCAGCAAGCTCCGCCAGCAGCGGGGCGTTGTGGGCGCCGCCGCCGCAGACAAACAGCTCGGGCCGGGTTGGCGCGTCACTGTGGGCGGGCAACTGGCGGGCGATGCTGTGGCAGGTCAGGGATTGCAGGGTACGCTGCACATCTGCGGGGGCGTATGCGCTGCCGTCCAGCTCGCCGTCGAGCCAGTCGAGGGTGAACATCTCACGCCCCGTGCTCTTGGGGGCGGGGGCGGCGAAGTAGGGGTGAGCCAGCAACTGCTCCAGCAGCGCAGGGATAGGCTTGCCGCTGGCGGCCCACTGGCCACCGGCATCATAGCTGTCACCGTGTGGATGGTGGCGGCGATACCAGCCGTCGAGCAGGGTGTTGGCGGGGCCGGTATCGAAGCCATATACCCCTGAACCAGCCCCCCCGTCGGCCTGGCCGGGCAGCACCGAGATATTGGCAATGCCGCCGAGGTTCAGCACCACCCGAAGGGCGCCGGAACGGGCAAAGAGCGCCTGATGGAAGGCGGGCACCAGGGGCGCCCCCTGGCCGCCGAGGGCCATGTCCATGGTGCGAAAATCGGCCACCACATCGATGCCGGTCAGGGCCGCCAGCAGGGCCGCGTTGCCAATTTGCAGGGTAAAGCCGAGGGCAGGGCGGTGGCGTATGGTCTGGCCGTGACTGCCGATGGCGCGAATCTCCTTGGGAGTCAGCGCCGCCTTGGCGAGCAGGGCCTGGGTGGCGGCGGCAAATTCGCGGGCCACCAGGTTGTCGGCGACCCCCATGCGGTCGATTTCGTTCTCCCCCGGGGTGCAAAGCTCATGCAGGGTGCGAGCCGTATCGGCAGGCCAGGGATGGCAGAGGGCCGCCTCGACCCGCAGTGCATCCCCCTCGAGCTGCACCAGCACTGCGTCGATACCATCCATGCTGGTACCGGACATCAAGCCTATATAGCGTTCCGTCATGACAACCCCCTTTCAATGATGCAGAGGAACGGTCTGATACCGTGTTCCACCTTGGTCGACAGCGCTCAGCTGTCGTCACCGTTGCCCTTGTTTCTGGCCAGTTGCAGCTCGGGGCTGTCCAGCTTGGCCAGCTGGGGCATGGCCTGGGCCTTGAAGCTGGCCAGCGCCCGCCCGCTGAGAGACTCCGCCTGGGGCAGGTTGAGGGTGCGCGGGTTCTTGTGCACGCCGCCCACCACGAATTCATAGTGCAGGTGCGGCCCGGTGACCCGGCCGGTGCCACCGAGCAGGCCGATGGTCTGCCCCTGCTTCACTCGCTGCCCCTTGTTGACGGTGCGCTTGGAGAGGTGCAGGTACTTGGTCACGTAGTTGCCCGCGTGCTTGATGAAGACGTAGTTGCCGTTGAACTGGTTGTAGCCTGCGGCCACCACGCTGCCGCCGCCCGCCGCCATGATGGGGGTCCCCACCGGCGCCACGTAGTCGATGCCGTTGTGGGGACGCACCTTGCCGGTGACCGGGTGAAGGCGGCGCGGATTGAAGTTGGAGCTGATGTATTTGAAGTTGACCGGCGCGCGCAGGAAGCTCTTGCGCATCGCCTTGCCGTCCGGGGTGTAGTAGTTGCCATCCGTGTTCAGCACGGCGCGGTAGATGGCCCCCTGGTTGACGAACTCGGCGGCCAGGATGTCGCCGGAGGCAACCCGCTCGTCATCCTGGTATTTGTCCTGGTAGACCACCCGGAAGCTGTCCCCCGGCTGCAGGTCCTGGGCAAAGTCGATGTCCCAGCCGAAGATGGCGGCGAGATCCATGATCTGGTCTTCCGTCATGCCCGCTTCGACGGCGGCGCCCCAGAAGCTGGAGCGGATTTCCCCCTGGGCCACCTGTTCGCGGGTGTCGAGCTCGATCTTCACCGGCCTGGCCACGAAGCCGTCATCCCGGCGGTTCACCTTGAGCGCCTGCTCCAGGCTGTGGGGGTAATAGAGGCTGTGCAGCTCGCCGCCCTTGGTGAGCTTGAAGGTGAGCTCCTGACCGGGCTTGAGCAGGCGCAGGGTATCCGTGCCCTCGAGCTGGTCGATGAGGTGCAGATCCGTGGTACTGAGGCCCAGACGCTGGAAGATGACCCCCATGTTGTCGCCGCTGCGCACCTTCACCTGTCTGGTGACATAGCGCGGTTTGGGCGGGGTGACGGGCTCGGCCCGTGCCAGCTGCGCCTCCTCGTCGACCTGCTGCTCGACGGCCAGTTCGTTGTCGTTGACATCGACCCGGGTGGCGACTGCCTGTTCGCTCGGCCAGGCCGCCAGCATCATCACCATGATGCTCAGGATAAGCACCATCTTGCGGTGCCAGTGAGGGAGAGAGTTGAAGGCGTGCCAAAGGACCATGAGAAGCAGACAAAGTTGAACCCGGAAGAAGGTCGGAGTTTACCGCCTTTCCAATTGGCCCGCCATTCCAGTAATATGTCTGGCCCTGTGGAATCGTGATTGGAGAGTCAAAAAATGTCCCAGCTCGAGGTGGCGCTAGCCGAGATCAAGCGCGGAGCGGAAGAAATTCTGGTTGAAGAAGAACTGATCGCCAAGTTGAAGGAAGGGCGCCCCCTGCGCATCAAGCTGGGGATGGACCCGACCGCGCCGGACATCCACCTGGGTCATACCGTGATCCTCAACAAGCTGAAGACCTTCCAGGATCTGGGCCATGAAGTGATCCTGCTGATCGGTGACTTCACCGCCATGGTGGGTGACCCCTCCGGCAAGAACGCCACCCGTCCGCCGCTCTCCGAAGAGGCCATCAAGCACAACGCCCTCACCTATGCCGAGCAGGCGTTCAAGATCCTCGACCCGGCCAAGACCCGCATCGAGTACAACTCCACTTGGCTGAGTGAGCTGGGCGCGACCGGCATGATCAAGCTGGCGGCCAAGCAGACCGTGGCCCGCATGATGGAGCGCGACGACTTCAAGAAGCGCTACAGCAACGGCCAGTCCATCGCCATTCACGAATTCCTCTATCCGCTGCTGCAAGGCTATGACTCGGTCGCGCTGAAGGCGGACGTCGAGCTCGGCGGTACCGATCAGAAGTTCAACCTGCTGATGGGTCGCGAGCTGCAAAAAGATGCGGGCATGGCGACCCAGTGCGTGCTGATGATGCCGCTCTTGGTAGGCCTGGACGGTGTCAAGAAGATGTCCAAGTCCGCTGCCAACTACATCGGCGTGCACGATGCCCCGGGGGAGATGTTCGGCAAGATCATGTCCATCACCGACGATCTGATGTGGAACTACTACGAGCTGCTCTCCTTCCGTCCGCTCGCCGAGATTGAAGAGTTCAAGGCAGGCATTGCCGCCGGCACCCTCAACCCGCGCGACGTGAAGATCTGGCTGGCCAAAGAGATCATCGCCCGTTATCACTATGAAGCGGCGGCCGAAGCGGCCCACGAAGACTTCACCCAGCGCTTCTCCAAGAACGCCATTCCGGACGACATGCCGGAAGTCGAACTGGCACTGGAAGGGGAAGGGCTGGCCATCGCCAACCTGCTCAAAGACGCCGATCTGGTGGCCACCACCTCCGAAGCGCTGCGGATGATCAAGCAGGGCGCGGTGAAGGTGGATGGCGAGAAGCTGGACGATGGCAAGGCACTCATCGGTGCCGGCACCGCCGTCTACCAGGTCGGCAAGCGCAAGTTTGCCCGGGTGACCGTCAAGTAAGTCGTTTGCCCCTGGCGCTGCCATAAGAAAGGCCTCCCTTGCGGAGGCCTTTTTGTTGGCTCATTGCTGCAAAGAGGGATCAGCCCTCTGTTTTCAGGAAGTTGCGATATAGCATGTAGAGGTGGGCCGAGCTCCAGCTGAAGTTGCTGGCCCCCTGCATGGCGCCGGTCTCCGGGTTGTAGTTCTCGCGGATGGGGCCGCTGCCCGCCAGCCCCTCGGCGTTAGCAAACAGCTTGTTGACGAGCGTCTGGGCATCGCTGCGATAGCCGTAGTTCTCCAGCCCCTTCACCCCGAAGTAGAACTGATCCAGCCAGACCCTGCCGCGCCAGTAGATGTCGGGGTCGTAGGCCGGGTTGGTCAGCGCCGCCGTGCCCAGCGGCACCTTGGTGTTGAACTCCTGGGCATTGAGCATCACCTCGCGTACCCGCGCCGCCTTCTCCTGGTCCGCCACCTCGGCCCAGAGCGGGCTCCACCCTTCCGGGCCACGGCCGCGGGCGGTCAACAGCTTGCCGACGCAGCCGTTGGCGTCGGGCAGATCCCCCTGGGCTATCTGGCGGTCGTAATAGAAGCCGGAGGCCTCATCGAACAGGCAGCTGTTGATATAGCCGGCCAGCTGGCTGGCCCCTTCGCGGTAGCGGCTCGCCTCGTCCGGCTTGCCGAGCAGCTCGGCCATGTCGGCCAGGATGCGTTTCTCCTTGGCGAGGAAGGCGTTGAGCTCCACCGACTCCTGATCGATGGAGAAGCCGATGAGGCTGCCGTCGTTCTGATGGTTCTCGAAGAAGAAGACGTTCCAGTCCTGGCGCGCCCTGGCCAGGTCGCCGCCATAAGTCTTGTCGGCATAGCGCTTGAGCTGATCCGGCTCGATAAAGCCGAAGCGGGCGGCATTGTCCATGCCGGACTCCCAGCCCGCGCCGTGCTGGGCGCCGATATCCATGTCGGCGTAGCCACCGACGCTCAACACCTGCTGGTAGAGCGCCATGCCGGCGCAGCCATACCAGCCATCCCCCTCATTGGTACAGCTCGACAGATCCAGCCCGGCCGGTACCCCCGTCGGGTACTGCACCTTGAAGGTGATGTTGCCGAACTCGTCGTTGTGCTCGACGTGGCGGGTGGCGCCATATTCGATGATGCCGTTGCGGTTGTTGTCCCGCGCCCGATACCACCAGTCGTGATAGGCCTGGATCTTCGGATACATCTCGGCGATGAAGGCCTTGTCCTGGGTGGCGCTGTAGATCTCCCAGATGGCCCAGGCGGAGAGGGGTGGCTTGGTGTCGCGCTCGTTCCAGTTGCCGCCGTCGCCACCGCGATCGGCGAGCTTGTTGTAGAAGACGGCGTCGATCACCATGCCGGCATCCTGTGGCCGGACCGGGTCATCGGCCTGGATCTGGTAGTCATACATGGCGCGCACGTTGTTCTTGGCTACCTCTGGGTTGAAGTGGGCCATGGCATAGGCGTGCTTCCAGCTGTCCCAGGCCCAGACCCCGTCGAACCAGCGGGCGGTGTTGGAGGGGATCACCCCGTCGTGCAGGATGGCGCCGGCTGGGGAACGCCAGTTGCCATTGAGGGTCTCCATCGCCTTGACCGCGATGCGCCGCTCCGATTCCGGGATCCCCTGATTGGAGAGGCCGCGCGCCAGGTAATCCTCCCAGCGGCGGATGGAGTCATCGAAATGGCTGGCGGGGTCGGCCAGCAGCGCCTGGCGGCTCTGCTCGAAGCGACTCGCCTCATCGCTGGAGTGCACATAGCTCTGCAGGGTGTAGATATCCTGCTGCCCCTTGGCGGCCAGGGTGAGGCTGGCCTCGCTCACGTAGCCGAGCCCCCGCTCGTCGAGGGTGGTGCGGCTCGGCAGGGTGCGATCGATGCGGTAGCTGGCGCTGCCGCTTTGCATGATGTTCCAGGTGCTGCGCAGTTTGCCGAACTTGAATGCCACGCCGCGCTCGGTCTGGCTGATGGTGCGGGTCCAGGCGGGGTACTGCTCGGCGACCGTCTTGTTGGCATCCCACTGGTTGAGCAGCTCCCCCTGCCAGTTGAGCTTGAGGGTGAGGGGGGCGCCAGTGTGGTTGATGAGGCGGGTGCGAACCAGCGCAGTGCGGGCATCGCCGTAGCGCAGTTCCAGTTCCAGAGTGAAGGGTTCGAATTCGAAGCGCTGCACCAGCGCCCCCGGGATGGCGTACAGCGCCTGCTTGCTGGCGCTGGTGAGCGGGAAGGCGCGGCCGCTCTCGTCGCTCAGGGTCAGCTTGTCCAGCTCGCTGGCGAAGAACAGGCTGTACTCCTCGGCGATGACCATGGGGCCGGTAAAGCCACCCCATTCGCTGTCGCTGGCGGGCAGCAGGAAGCCGTGCCAGGCGCCGAGATCGAGCAGCGGGTTGTATTTGAGGTTGGAGTAGCTGTCAAAGTCACGGAACTGGCGCGGGGTGCCGCTGCGGTCGATCACGTTCTGATACTGGTTCGCCAGGGTGGCGCTGGGGGCGGCCGGGCTGCTGGAGTCATTGCCGTTGCAGGCAGTAAGGCCGAACAGGGCAACGCTCAGGGTGACGGATAGTAAATTTTTACGAGACATCTCTCGCTCCAATGACAGTTTTTGTAGGTTAAGGAAGGTGTTTTTTAGTATTTGTTTTAGTGAAAGCGTTTGCGAGAGCCATTATAGGGCGATTTTGACGGGATTATTGGCGCTGTGTCACAGTGCAGGAGGGACGAGTGTGAGCCGGATCACCCGGTTACACGAGGTTACATAGTCTTATATTTTAGTAATTATTTACTTTTGTGGTGGCAGTCAGCGAGAGAGAGGAGGGGCAGGTACGCAGGTATTGGTGGGGGGTCAGGCCGAACTCCTCCTTGAAGCGCGCGGCAAAGCGGCCGGGGGAGTCGTAGCCACAGGCGAGGGCGGTCTGAAGCGGCGTGAGCCCCTGTTGCAGCAGGGTGAGGGCGTGCCCCAGGCGTACCTGGGTCAGCACCTGGCGAAAGCTGCGCCCCTCGGCGGCCAGTTTGCGGACCAGGGAGGCGCGGCTCATGGCGAAGTGGGTCGCTACCGTCTCCAGCCGGTGATCAAGACCAGGCTCCACGCTGAGGTAACGGGCCAGCCGCTCCCCCAGGGTCATGGTGGTGGCAGGAAAGAGCAGGCCAAGGCCCCCCGCTTCCCTGAGCTCGCCATAAAACCCTTGCAGCAGCTGGGCCTGGGTGGCCTCATGGAGCCGCCGATCCGCCATGGAGCAGACCAGCTCGAAACAGAAGGCCAGGGCCGGACTGACCGCGAGGCGCGGCTCCCTGAGCGGGCCGGCCTGGGCGGCGCTGAGCCAGTCGACGGGGGGCGGGGTCAGCAGGGTCAGCGCACGGGAGCGAAACTTGCCCTGCTCCGGCTGGTTGACGAAGGTGAGCTGGTGACCGGCCGGGATCAGCAGCCAGCTCCCCTGATCGAACGCCAGGCGCTTCTCCTGCCACCACAACTGCTTGTGACCCTGCTCCACCCAGATGATGGTGGGGGCATAGATGAGCACCCGGTGCAGCGGCTGCTGGCGGATCCCGAGATAGTGGTGCAGTTGCAGCAGTGGCGTGCTCATCCGGCGGACTCCTAGGGGGTGACGAAGGTGGCGGTCAGGGTGGCCTTGCCAAGGGCCATGCTGTTGAGCATGTAGCCTACCATGGCGGGCGGGGTGTCTGCCTTCACCTCCAGGGCCTGGGGCAGGGCCCAGGCGGTAAACTGGTAGCGGTGCATGCCGTGGCCGGCGGGCGGGCAGGGGCCGCCGTAGCCCTGGCTGCCGAAGTCGGTCTGAAGCTCCAGTCCCTGCTTGAGCTTGCCGGAGGCATTGCTCGGCAGCTCGTTTTGACTGGCCGGCAGGTTCACCACCAGCCAGTGCCACCAGCCGCTGCCGGTGGGGGCATCTGGATCATAAGCCGTGATGGCGACGCTCTTGGTGCCAGCCGGCAGATCCTGCCAGCTCAGCTGGGGCGAGCGGTTGTCACCGCTGCAGCCAAAGCCGTTGAAGCTGAAGACCTTGTCCATGGGTTCACCCTCGCGGATGTCGGTACTCTTGAGGGTCATGGCGCTGGCGGGCAGGGCCGCGAGGCAGAACAGGGGCAGCAGCGGGATAATGGGGGATCTCATGATGGGCACTCCTTTGTGTGAATATGGCATTCACTCTAAGGGGGCTGGCTCAAAACAGAGTGCCCGTATGGCTCAAATTATGCCATGGAGGTGGCTTTTGTGAGCTGTTCGGGGCTTTTGAGGGGCATAAAAAAACCGGCATCCTGGGATGCCGGTTTTTGGGAGAGGCGAGGGGCCTTAGCGCAGGATCATCTCGTCACGGCCCGGGCCGACGGAGACCATGGGCACCGGCACGCCCAGCAGGGCTTCGATGCGCAGCACATAGTCCTGGGCAGCCTTGGGCAGCTCGGCGAAGGTGCGGCAGGCGCTGATGTCTTCGCTCCAGCTCTCCATCTTCTCGTAGACGGGGGTGAGGGCGGCGGTCTGCGGCCAGATCGGGTTCTCGGTGTGGGCACCTTCGTAGGCCACGCAGATCTTCAGATCCGGCAGACCGGTCAGGCAGTCCAGCTTGGTCAGGGCCACTTCGGTGGCAGCCTGCAGCTCGACGCCGTTCTTGGTGGCAACGGCATCGAAGTAACCCACGTCACGAGGACGGCCGGTGGTGGCGCCGAACTCGTTGGTGATCTTGCGGAACTCGTCCTGGTTCTCCATGGCGGTCAGCAGGGTGCCGGTACCGACGGAGGAGCTGAATGCCTTGGCCACGGCGATGACGCGCTCCGGGCGCAGGCCCGGCAGACCGCCACCGATGCCGGCGTAGGCGCCGGAAACGTGGGAGGAGGTGACCCAGGGGTATTCGCCGTAGATGAGATCACGGCCGGCGCCCAGCTGGGCTTCGAACAGCAGGGTCTTGCCTTCGGCTTGCAGTGCCTTGAGGGGCATGCTGACGTTGCAGACGGCGTCCAGCCAGGGAGCGGACACTTCCAGCAGCCAGTCGGCCATCTCCTGGGCGGTCTGGGTGAATTCGAAGTCCGGATAGAGAGCCTTCATCTGCGGCAGTTTCCAGTCCAGCATGAACTGGATGCGCTCGACCAGCACGTCCGGCTGTTTCAGCCAGCCCACCAGGATCGCCTTTTTCATGACCCGATCACCGTAAGCCGGGGCGATGCCCTGACGGGTGGAGCCGTAGGCGCCGTCACCCAGGCGTTGCTCTTCCAGGGTGTCTTCCAGCGCGTGCAGCGGCAGGCAGAGGGTGGCACGGTCAGAGATGGCGAGCTTGGGAATGACGCCGGAGGCCTTGACCTCTTCCAGCTCGACGGTGAGCTTCTCGGGGCTGATCACCATGCCGGGGCCCAGCACGACCAGGCAATCCGGGTTGAAGACGCCGCTCGGCACCTGGTGCAGCTTGAAGGTGCCCAGATCGTTGACCACGGTGTGGCCGGCGTTGTTGCCGCCCTGGAAACGAATACTGGCGCCAGCCTGGCCTGCCAGATAATCGACGATGCGGCCTTTGCCTTCATCACCCCAGTTAGCACCTACGACTACGATAGACGACATGACTCTTTCTCCTAAGACGTTAGGCGTCCATCCTAGGAGCCCCGTGAGGATTAGAAAAATTAATTATCTTTATAATTCCGATAAGGAAGCCATATAATTCCGGTGCAATTATCGACACCGCGCTCCCTTTCGTGGTGCCCGTGCCCTGGCGGCGCTGGCCCTGCCATCGACCCGGGAGAAGAGGAACCCCATGCTGGACATTCACTGGCTGCACACCTTCGTCACCCTGGCCCGGTTGCAGCACTTCGGCCAGACGGCCACCGAACTGCACATGACGCAACCCAATGTGAGCCTGCACCTCAAGAACCTGGAGCAGGCGACCCGGGTCAAGCTGGTGGAGCGCAGCCCGTTTCGCCTGACCCAGGCGGGGGAGCGGCTGCTGCAAAGCGCCGAGCGCGCCATCAACGAGCTGCAACTCTGCCAGTCCGATCTCAATGCCCTGAGCCAGTTGAGCCAGGGTACGCTCGCCATCGCCGCCAGCGACATCATCTCGCGCCTGCTGCTCATCCAGCCGTTCCAGCGCTTCAAGCAGGCCTTCCCCGGCATCGACCTCACCCTGTTCAACACCACCTCGGATCAGGCGGCGGATCTGGTGCGGGCGGGCAAGGCGGATCTGGGCTTCGTGATGGCACAAAAGCGCAGCGAGCCGCTCTTCTACACCGAGTTGCAGCAGGTGACCTGGTGTGCCCTGGGGCACGGCCTGGCCCGCTGGCAGGCGCGGGCCAGCTCGGGAGAGAGCGATCCTCTGGACGAGCCCACCCTGATCCTGCTGGGGCACGACACCCGGACCCGGGCATTGATCGATCCCTCCCTGCCCCTGCTCGGCCTGCCGAGCTGCCGCATCATGGAAGTGGGGAGCGTGGATGCCCAGCTCGACTGGGCCGAGGCGGGCTTTGGCGTCGCCATCGTGCCGGATTTCTCCCTTCACCCCAGGCTCAAGCTGACCGCCCCGGTGACCCGGCTCACCGATTTTCCCGGTACCAGCCTGGGGTACGTGGTGCGCCAGAACCAGGTGCTGTCGCGGGCCATCAAGCAACTGCTGCACTGGGTGGAGGAGGAGATCCAGAATCCGGCGCTGCTGCTGGCGCCGTGACAGGCCAGGCGCCCGTTCCCGATAACCAAGAGGCCACCCCTGGGGTGGCCTCTTGGTTGGTGTTCATTGCCCGGCGGGGACTGTGGTCCCCACCGCGTGGCTGGGCGGGCTGGCCGGCATGGCCTGCGGTGATGGCGCCTCCAGCGGCGTTGCCGACGAGGCGGGCGCCTCAGGCGGGGTCAGGGGATGGCCTGGTGCCAGGGTTGCGCTGCCCGGTGTGGGCGGCTCGGTCAGTGCCGGGGCCTGGTTGGTGGAGGCCGCCCCCGAACTGGTTGAGAGGGTCGCGGCGGCCGGCTGCTCCGACAAGGTGTCGGACCCCTCCAGTGGCGCGGTGCCTTCCAGGGGGCCTGTCCCATCGGTCGGTGTGGCCGCGCTGCTCGCCGGGGACAAGGTCGGCAAGGCACCCGAGGTCGCCCCGGCACCGGATGCCGTGAGGGTGTCCGCCGGGAGGGTGGGCACGGCATCCAGCATGCCGGGATGGAGCAGGGCGATGCTGCCCGCCTGCATGCCTTCCCAGGTGAGGGTGGTCAGTGCCGGATGCAGCCGGGTGAACTGCTTGAGCCGCTCGTTCAGCACGTCCCGCAGGGTGCGCACCTCGCTCTCGGGCAGACTGGCCAGCGCCACCAGTTCGGCGGTGACGGCGAAGGTATTGACGCCGCTTGTCTGCCCCGGATAGAGGTTGGCGCCGATGCGGCTGCGATCGTAGTAGGGGTGCTGCTTGAGCAGCTTGTCCACCTGTTCCCCCTCGATGGGAATGAGGCGGGCCTGACAGCGGCCGGTGAGATCGCCGATGGCCTGATTGGGGTGACCGGCGACCACGAAGGCGGCATCCAGGGTGCCGTCACAGAGCCCCTCCAGCCGGTTGCCCGGGGAGATCACGGGCGGGCGGCTGAAGTCGGCGATCCGCCACCCCATGGCATCGAGCAGGGCCCGGCTGGTGACTCTGTCCCCGGAGTTGGGGGCGCCGACATCGACCCGCTTGCCCTTGATGTCGGCCAGGGTGGTGATGTTGCTGGTGGCGCTGGCAATCAGGGTCAGGGACTCCTTGTGGAGCCGCAAGAGGCTGCGCAGCTGATCGTCCGGGGCCTGGCCCGCGAAGGGGCCGGTGCCATGCACCGCATGGTAGAGCACATCCGACTGCATCAGGGCGAGCTGTACCTCCCCCTTGGCGAGGGCCGCCAGATTGGCGATGGAGCCCGAGGTACTCTGCACCGTGCAGTGCAGGCCGTGGCGGGCACTCTCCTCGTTGAGCAGGCGGCAGATGGCGCCCCCTGTGGGGTAGTAGACGCCGTTGAGGGCTCCCGTACCGATGGTGACATAGGCGGGGGAGGCGAAGAGGGAGGGCGCCAGCACGGCCGCAAGCCAGGGCAGGGCGGTACGTGACAGACGCAACAGGGCAGAGAAGGCGAATGGGCGCATAGTGGACCGAAACCGTGGCTGAACATGAGGAGGAGGCGGGCTCATCCGGTGATGAGCCTCATCTTATCCGTATCAGACGGGAAGCTGAACGGATTTTACCGCTTTTGCGCGCACCGGGCGGCCTGGGGCCGCCGCCCGGGACGGTTCGCTAGCGGGTCTGGAGAATGGCTTTCTCCATGCGGGCCAGGGCCTCGGTGAGACGGGCCCGGGTGCAACCAAAGTTGAGGCGCACGAACTGGCCGTTGCCGAACTGGGCTCCGGGGGAGAGACCCACGCCCGCCTGTTCGAAGAAGGCGACGGGATCGTCCAGGCCCAGGGCGCTCATGTCGATCCAGGCGAGGTAGGTGGCCTGGTTGCGGGCCAGCTTGACGCCGGGCCAGCGGGCCACGGCCTGCTCGATCAGGGCCAGGTTGCCGGCCAGATAGTCGAGCTGTTCATTCAGCCACTGCTCGCCCCCCTCATAGGCCGCCTCGGCTGCCACGAACCCCAGCAGATTGACGTCGGCGCTGATGCCGCGCATCGCCTGTTGCAGCTTGAGCCGCAGGCGGGCATTGGGGATCACGGCGAAGGAGCAGCACAGCCCTGCGATGTTGAAGGTCTTGCTCGGCGCCATCATGACGGCGGAGCGTTCGGCCGCCTCCGGGCTCAGGGCACCATAGGGGATGTGGCGGGCATCTTTGTCCAGCAGCAGGTCGCAGTGGATTTCGTCGGAGCAGATCACCAGGTTGTGGCGCTCGGCGATGGCGTCGATGGCCAGCAGCTCTTCCCGGGTGAAGACGGTGCCACCCGGGTTGTGGGGGTTGCACAGCAGCAGCAGATCCGCCGAGGGGGCCTGACGCTCAAGCTCTTCGAGATCCAGCACCCAGCGGCCTTCTTCCTCCACCACGGGGACGGTGAGCAGAGGGCGGTCATTGAAGCCCGGCGCCTGCAGGAAGGGGTAGTAGACCGGCTTGGGGGTGATGATGCCGCGCCCGTGCTGGCTCCAGGCCTTGCAGGCGAGATTGAGGCCCGGCACCACCCCGGGCAGGAAGACGAGCCATTCGGGCTGGATGGTCCAGCCATAGCGGCTGGCCAGACGCGATACGATCAGTTCGATGAGCCGGGGAGAGGGGCGCGAATAGCCGAAGATGCCGTGGGCGACACGCTGGGTGAGGGCCTCCAGTACGGCGGGGGGAGAGACGAAGTCGGTGTCTGCGACCCACATGGGCAGGACATCCTGACCCTTGTATTTGTCCCATTTCAGGCTCATGGTACCGCTGCGATCTATTTCCCGGTCAAAATCAAACATGTTAAATCCTTGTACTGGCGCTGGATGGGCTTCCAATGTACGGACTTGGACGCCCCCCCGCAACCCTTGAGGTGGCTGTTGATAATGACATAAAATAGCCGCCGCCATACGCCAAGCCCGCCCGCATCTGGCTCCTTTTTTTCTTCCATATCAATGGTATCTCTATGAGTTTGCTGTCTGTTGCCCGCAAGAGGCCGGATCCCGTCTCTCTCTCGTTTCTCGCCGTGACCTTCATGACCGGGGTGGCGGTGGCGCTGCAGGTGCCGACCTTGAGCCTGTTTCTGGCCGAGGAGGTGCAGGTGCGTCCCTTCCTGGTGGGGCTCTTCTACACGGTGAACGCGGTGATCGGCATCCTCATCAGCCAGTGGCTCGGCCACCGCTCCGACAACAAGGGGGATCGCAAGCAGCTGATCCTGCGCTGCTGCTTCGCCGGCATCGTGCTCTCCCTGCTGTTTGCCTGGAACCGGCAGTACTGGTTGCTGGTGAGCCTGGGGGTGCTGCTGGCGAGCCTGACCGCCACCGCCAGCCCGCAGCTGTTCGCCCTGGCGCGGGAATACGCCGACAGCCGCAACAAACAGGCCGACATGTTCAGCTCGGTGCTGCGGGCCCAGTTCTCCCTGGCCTGGGTGATAGGGCCGCCCATCGCCTTCGCGCTCGCCATCGGCTACGGCTTCAAGGTGATGTATCTGGCCTCGGCGCTGGCCTATGTCATCTGCGCCTTCGTGGTGTGGCGCTGGCTTCCCTCCCTGCCGCTGCCGGTGATGGACAGCGAGGTGGAGCGGGTGAGCAGCTGGCGGGATCCGTCGGTGCGGGCGCTCTTCATCGCCTCCACCCTGATGTGGACCTGCAACAGCATGTACCTCATCAACATGCCCCTCTACATCACCCGCGAGCTGGGGCTGGAGGAGAAGCTGGCCGGTTTGCTGATGGGCACGGCGGCGGCCCTGGAGATCCCCTTCATGCTGCTGGCGGGCTACTACACCCGGCGCTTCGGCAAGCGGCCCATGATGCTGCTGGCGGTGCTGGCCGGGGTCGGTTTCTATGGCGGTCTCGTGACCCTGTCGAGCCAGCATGCCCTCATTGCGCTGCAACTGCTCAATGCCATCTTCATCGGCATCGTGGCCGGCATCGGCATGTCCTATTTCCAGGACTTGATGCCGGGGCGCGCCGGGGTGGCGACCACGCTCTTTTCCAACAGCATCCGCACCGGCTCCATCATGGCGGGGGCCATCGCGGGGACGGTGGCGGAGCTCTGGAGCTTCCACGGGGTCTTCATGGTGGCAGCGGCCCTGGCGCTGATGGCGCTGGCCGCCTGCTGGCGGGTCCCCAACGTATAGGGGATGCAAAGGGGAGCCGATGCCCGGATGTGCCGGCACCAGTGCCCCGGTCGTGCGGGGAAGAAGCGACCTTACCTGGGGTTGTCTCCCTGGTATTCGATGCGCAGGCAGCGCAGCAGCAGCTCGGCCGCCGGCCCCAGCGCTTCCACCGAGGGGGTGAGCAGGTAGGTGTAGAGATAGCGCTCGCTGCCGCCGGTGAGATCCAGCTGCACCAGCGAGCCCTCGGCGAGCTCCTCCTGCACCAGGTGGCGGGGCACCCAGGCGTAACCCATGCCAAGGCGCACCATGTTGAGCACCTCATGATAGTGGGTCGCCTTCCAGCCGGTGTCGTCCGCATCGTTCCAGTCCACCGAGCGGTGGATGGGGGGATGCAGGCTTATCTGGTTGTGGCTGGCCAGCACCTCGGCGGTGATGGGCTCTCCCTGCTCCGCAAGGGGGTGGCCCGCTGCGCACAGAGGAAGCAGACAGACTTCGTCCAGCGGCAGGCCGGTGCGATCCTGGGGCAGGTGCTCGGAGAGCATCAGATCTCCCGCCTGCAGCGCATTGAAGTGGCAGTGGATCCGCTCATGCAGGTTGATGCGGCATCCGCGGCTGCGGGGATAGAAGTGGGCCAGCGCCCGGTAGAGGCGCTCCCGCGGCTGCACCACGGACACATAGAGGTTGATCTGCGGCTCCCACTGCCGCTCCAGGTTGTTGGCCAGGTTCTCCAGCTCTTCCACCTGCTGGCTGAGCTGGCGCGCCCGCTTGAGGAAGATCTCCCCCGCCGGCGTCAGCACCGCCTTGCGTCCCCGCACCTCCAGCAGGGCCACCCCCAGACTCTGTTGCAGCTTGGCAACCGCATGATTGAGGGAGGATTGGCTCTTGTTCAGCGCCTCGGCAGCCTGGGCATAACCGCCGCAGTCCACCACTGCCTGAAAGATCCGCCATTGCTCAAACGTGCTTTTGGGACGAAACATAGTGCAACCTGTCTGGGGCCGATGGGATTCAACAGGGCGCGCCTTGGCACCCCCTCTTCACTGTAATCCCATCCGGTTGATTTGTTGATTTATTTGGGCTGGGCCACGAAGGTCTTGCCGCTCTGGCCCTGACTGTCACGCCCCATCAGGTAGAGATAGAGGGGCATCAGATCGGCCGGGGTCTTGAGGGTTTGCGGATCTTCCGCCGGGAAGGCGCTGGCCCGCATCCTGGTGCGGGTGCCGCCCGGGTTCAGGGTGTTGACCCGCACACCGGTATTTTCCAGCTCGTCCGCCAGCACCTCCATCATCCCCTCGATGGCGAACTTGGAAATGGCATAGGTGCCCCAGTAGGCGCGCCCCTTGCGGCCCACGCTGGAGGAGGTGTAGACGATGGACGCCTCGCCGTGCTCCTTGGCGGTCTGGCGAATGAGGGGCAGCAGCGCCTGGGTCAGCAGGAATTCGGATTTGACGTTGACCTGCATCACCTCGTCCCACTCCTGCTCCTGAATGTGTTCGAACGGCGACAGGGTGCCGAGCAGCCCGGCGTTGAACAGCACGCCATCGAGGCGGCCGAACTGCTGGGCGAAGGTCTCCGCCATACCGCGGTAGTGGGCGGCAGTAGCCCCTTTCAAGTCCACTGGCACGATGGCGGGCAGGGGGTGACCGGCCGCTTCAATCTGGTCGTAGACCGCCTCCAGCTTGGCACTGGTACGCCCGAGCAGGATCACGGTGGCACCGTGGGCCGCATAGGTGAGGGCCGCTTCGCGGCCGATGCCGTCACCGGCACCCGTCACCAGAATGACCTTGTCCTTGAGCAGATCACGGGGGGCCTGATAGTCGAGCATGTGGACTCCTGTTAACAATGCCTGGCGGCTTGGCGCAACGAATCGAGTGGGCAAGTGTACTGATCCGGCCCGGCAGTTGACCAGTATGAGACGGCAAAAATGTGAATAAAACAGGGCGATAGCGTCGATCCCTCCGCCCTTGGCACGGAAGATGGCAGAGTTTTTGCGCGAGGGGGGCAAACTCCTTACTATGTGACAAAACCGGACATTGAGCGGAGCATCAAGTGGCATTTTTGACCGAATACGGCCTGTTTCTGGCCAAGACCCTCACCTTCCTGCTGGCCATCGGCGCCGTCATCCTGATGGTGGCGAGCAGCCGCCAGCCCAAATCCCGCAAGGGGGAGCTGGTGGTGACCGATCTCTCCGGCGAGCTGGAGCAGGGGCGCCATCAACTGCAGGCAGCCCTGGCGGGCAAGGCCGAGCGCAAGCAGATGGAGAAGACCCGCAAGGCCGAGCACAAGGCCAAAGCCAAGGGGGAGGATGAGCGCAGCCGGCTGTTCGTCATCGACTTCAACGGCAGCATGGATGCCAAGGAAGTGGCCTCCCTGCGGGAAGAGGTGAGTGCCGTGATAGGCGTGGCCCGGCCCGGGGACGAAGTGCTGCTGCGTCTCGAATCCGGCGGCGGCGTGGTGCATGGTTACGGCCTGGCCGCCTCCCAGTTGCAGCGGCTGCGGGACAAGGACATCACGCTGACCGTGGCCATCGACAAGGTGGCGGCGAGCGGTGGCTACATGATGGCCTGCGTCGCGGACAAGATCCTGGCGGCGCCGTTCGCCATCGTCGGCTCCATCGGTGTCATTGCCCAGATGCCGAACTTCAACAAGCTGCTCAAGAAGCACGACATCGAATTCGAGATGCACACCGCAGGCCAGTACAAGCGCACCATCACCATGTTCGGCGAGAACGACGATCAGGGGCGGGAGAAGTTTCGCGAGGAGCTGGGGGCCATCCACGAACAGTTCAAGGCCTTCGTGGCCGAGCACAGACCCGGTCTCGACATCGACAAGGTGACCACCGGCGAGCATTGGCTGGCGAGCCAGGCCAAGCAGCTCGGACTGGTGGATGCGCTTTGCACCAGCGATGACTACCTGCTGGCCCAGGCCAGCCATCACAAGGTGGTCGGCATCCGCTACAGCAAACCCAGGAGCCTGACCCAGAAGCTTGGCAAGCAGGCGGCACTGGGGCTGGAGGGGGCCCTCGGCCGCCTGTGGCAGCAGAGCCCCTGGCGCTGAGAACCTGTTTCGAGCTTACTGCGAGGTCGTGATCAAGGCTCATGTGCTGCTCGGAATCCTCATGTGTATCTACACACTCCGGTTCCTGCGCAGCTCTTCACCTTGCTGACGATCTCTCGCTACAGCTCGTGAACAGGTTTTATAGCTCAGTGCAAAGGACTAAAAAGAGAGCCGGGCATTGCCCGGCTCTCTTTTTTTATTGCGTCGGCTCTGCAGGCCGATGGCGCACCTCAGCGTTGGAAGGGATAGACGGAACCCAGTTTCAGGATCTGGGTCAGCTCGTCCAGGGCGGTGCGGGTCTCCAGCACCAGGGAGGGGTCGCGCAGATCGTCCAGCGCCAGGCTGTCGCGATAGTGCTTCTCGACCCACTGATCTAGGCGGGCAAACTGGCTGTCGGTGATGAGGCAGGCCGGGTTGACCGCGGCGAGCTCGGTGTCGTTCATGGCGACCCGCAGGCGCAGACAGGCGGGGCCGCCGCCGTTTCTCATGCTCTGCTTCACGTCCATGTAGTGGACGTCCTTGATGGGGGTGCCCAGGGTCACCAGCCTGGCCAGATAGGCGGACACAGCCGGGTTGTCGCGGCATTCGGTGGGGGCGATGATCGCCATCTCGCCGGATGGCAGGGTGAGGATCTGGGTGTTGAACAGGTAGGATTTCACCGCATCCTGCACCGACACTTCGCTGGTCGGCACTTCGATGAAGTGCAGCTCACCGTCGCCGAACTTGGTACGCACCTCGGCCAGCGCAGCGTCGGTATTGAGGAACGCCTGCTGGTGGAAGAAGAGCACGTTCTGGTTGCCCACCGCGATGACGTCGTTGTGGAACACCCCCTGATCGATCACGTCCGGGTTCTGCTGAATGAAGACCGCGCTCTCATCCCCAAGGCCATGCAGGCGGGCGATGGCCTGGCTCGCTTCCAGGGTCTGGCGGGCCGGGTAGCGTTTGGGGGCGGGCTGGGAGACGTCGAAGGCGCTGCGGCCATAGACGAACAGCTCGACCCCCGCTTCGCCATAGGCGCGGCACAGCCGGGTGTGGTTGGCGGCGCCTTCGTCACCGAAGTGGTCGTTCTCCGGCAGATGCTGGTGATGATAGAAGTGGCGATCGTTGTTGAACACGGCCCGCAGGATGCGCCCGGTCACCTCGGGCTCCAGGGAGCGGTGGAACTTGTTGGTCAGGTTGGCGGGGGTAAAGTGAATGCGGCCATCCTGGGTGTCGGCGCTCGGGGAGACGGTGGCGGCGTTGGCGGTCCACATGCTGGAGGCGGAGTAGCAGGCGGCCAGCACGGCGGGGGCCTGTCTGGCCGCCTGGGCCAGGACGCTGGCATCGTTGCCGGTGAAGCCCAGGCGGCGCAGGGTCGCGAGATCCGGCCTCTCCTGGGGGGCCAGCACGCCCTGTACCATGCCGAGGTCGGTCAGCGCCTTCATCTTGCGCAGCCCCTGCTTGGCCGCTTCCTTGGGGTTGGAGGCCTCTTTGGCGTTGCTCTGGGAGGCGACGTTGCCATAGGAGAGGCCGGCATAGTTGTGGGTGGGGCCGACCAGGCCGTCGAAGTTGACCTCGAAGTGCTTCATGATCACATCCTTTCGATTTTTATATGGGGAGCGGTTCCTTCCGCGCACAAAGCTGCGGTGTGCGGCCATTATAAAGAGATTTCATCCTTTGTAACAAGCTGATAACCAGAATGGGTTTTTATGTCACAAGGGTGGCTGGATATGTCATTTCCAATCTAAAAAAGGGGGGGATATAGCATAAAAACAAAAAAGCGGTTGCTTCCCGCGCCCCGGCTTCGCATTAATAAATAAAGAAGCAGGGCGGTTCGGGCTGTCGGGCAAATTGACCCGCAAGATTGCTTTTTCCCGTCAAATCTCTTATACAGCCCCACAAAACCGCACGCCAACCCCGTCGGGTGCAATGAGGATAATAGTTACAGCATGGGCAAATCACTGGTCATCGTGGAGTCTCCGGCCAAGGCCAAGACCATCAACAAATATTTGGGCAAGGACTACGTGGTGAAATCCAGCGTAGGCCACGTGCGCGATCTGCCGACCAGCGGCAGCGCCAGCACCGAGCCCAAAAAACCTGTCATTCGCGGCATCAAGCTCAGCGAATCCGAGAAGGCGGCCAAGGATCGCAACGCCCTGTTCTCAAGGATGGGCATCAACCCGACCGCAGGCTGGCAGGCCAACTACCAGATTTTGCCCGGCAAGGAAAAAGTGGTCAGCGAGTTGCAAAGTCTGGCCGCCAAGGCTGACACCATCTATCTCGCAACCGACTTGGATAGAGAGGGGGAAGCGATCGCCTGGCACCTGCGCGAGATCATCGGTGGCGACGACAGCCGCTACAAGCGCGTGGTGTTCAACGAGATCACCAAGAGCGCCATCCAGGAGGCGTTCGCCCAGCCGTCCGAGTTGAACATTCATCGCGTCAACGCCCAGCAGGCCCGTCGTTTCCTCGACCGGGTGGTGGGCTACATGGTCTCCCCGCTCTTGTGGAAGAAGCTGGCCCGCGGCCTCTCCGCCGGTCGGGTGCAATCCGTCGCGGTGCGCCTCATCGTCGACAAGGAGCGCGAGATCAAGGCGTTCGTGCCGGTGGAGTTCTGGGATCTCAACGCCGACCTGCTCACCGCCGAGAAGAGCGAGCTGCGCATGGAGGTGGTCAGCCGCAACGGAGCCGACTTCAAGCCGGTGACCCAGGCCGAGACCTTCGCCGCCGTGGCGGCCCTGGAAGGGGTCGACTACAAGGTGGTGAACCGGGAAGACAAGCCGACCGGCTCCAAGCCGTCCGCTCCCTTTATCACGTCCACCCTGCAGCAGGCGGCTTCTACCCGTCTGAGCTTCGGGGTCAAGAAGACCATGATGATGGCCCAGCGTCTCTATGAAGCGGGTTACATCACTTATATGCGTACCGACTCCACCAACCTCAGCAAAGAGGCGGTGGACGCGGTGCGGGAATACATCGGCGAGCAGTATGGTGCCGCCTACCTGCCGAGCGAGCCGAACCTCTACGGCGCCAAGGCCAATGCCCAGGAGGCCCACGAGGCGATCCGCCCTTCCAGCGTCCAGGTGACTGCCGAGATGCTGGAAGGGATGGAGCCCGATGCCATGCGGCTCTATGACCTCATCTGGCGCCAGTTTGTCGCCTGCCAGATGACCCCGGCCCAGTACGACTCCTCCACCCTGACCGTCAAGGCAGGGGAGTTCGAGCTCAAGGCCCGTGGCCGCACCCTGCGCTTCGCCGGCTGGACCAAGGCCCTGCCGCCCATGGGCCGCAAGGGTGAAGACAGCCAGCTGCCGGCGGTGACCGTCGGCGAGGTGCTGAAACTGGTCAAGCTGGATCCGCGCCAGCATTTCACCAAGCCGCCCGCCCGCTTCACCGAAGCGGCCCTGGTACGCGAGCTGGAAAAGCGCGGCATCGGCCGTCCGTCCACCTATGCCTCCATCATCTCCACCATCGTCGACCGTGGGTATGTGCGGGTCGAGAGCCGCCGCTTCTTCGCCGAGAAGATGGGGGAAATCGTCACCGACCGCCTGGTGGAGAACTTCGTCGAGCTGATGAACTACGAGTTCACCGCCAAGATGGAAGACAAGCTCGACGGCATCGCCGAGGGGAGCCTGGAGTGGAAGAAGGTGCTCGACGCCTTCTACGCCGAGTTCACCCAGGAGCTGGAGCAGGCCGACAAGCCCCACGAAGAGGGAGGCATGCGTGCCAACCAGATGGTGCTGACCGACATCGACTGCCCGGATTGTGGCCGCAAGATGGGTATCCGTACCGCCACCACCGGCGTCTTCCTCGGCTGCTCCGGCTATGCCCTGCCGCCCAAGGAGCGCTGCAAGAAGACCATCAACCTGGTCAGTGCGGACGAGTTCGTCTCCGCCACCGACGGGGACGAGGCGGAAACCGATGCGCTGCGTGCCAAGCATCGCTGCGGGATCTGCGGCACCGCCATGGACGCCTACATCATCGACGACAGCCGCAAGCTGCACGTCTGCGGTCGCAACCCGGATTGCGATGGCTACGAGGTGGAGCAGGGGCAGTTCAAGCTCAAGGGCTACGAAGGGCCGAGCATCGAGTGCGATCGCTGCGGCTCCGAGATGCAGCTCAAGAACGGCCGTTTCGGCAAATACATGGGTTGCACCAACGAGAGCTGCAAGAACACCCGCAAGATCCTGAAAAATGGCGACATTGCGCCGCCGAAAGAGGATCCGGTACCCCTGCCCGAGCTGAAATGCACCCAGTCCGACGCCCACTTCGTGCTGCGGGACGGCGCCGCCGGCCTCTTCCTGGCCGCCAGCAACTTCCCCAAATCCCGCGAGACCCGTGCGCCCCTGGTGGAGGAGCTCAAGCGCTTCCGCGATCGCCTCTCCCCCAAGCACCAGTACCTGGCGGACGCCCCGGCGTCAGATCCTGACGGAAACGCCTCCGTGGTGCGCTTCAGCCGCAAGACCAAGGAGCAGTACGTGATGACCGAGGTCAACGGCAAGGCGACCGGCTGGACAGCCCATTACGACAACGGAAAATGGCAGGAGAGCCTGCCCAAGGCGAAGAAAGCCTGATGGCGACGCCGCTCACGGCATGATGAAAGAGGCCCCTTGCGAGGGGCTTCTTTGTTGGTGGATGGCGATATACTGGAATGGCTGCATGGATGGCAGCGCAAGACAGGGAGTTGTCATGGAGATACATGAAATACGGCCGGGCATGACCTGCCTGACCCGTGAAGGGACAGCCTATGTGCTGGAGGTGGACAGACAGAGTCTGTTGGTGCTCTTGCAACGGGAGGATGAGACCATCCCGGTACAGGTGCGCAGCGATGACATTCTGGGGCCCATTGCCGGCGACTAGGGAAGAGAACATGACGGAGGGCGACCACAGAGGCCCTCCCTTTGTTGCAAGAACGCCCATCCCTTCGGGACGTGCCAGCCTCGTCAGAAGGGAACCAGAAAGAGCAGCTCGGCCAGGTCGGGCTGCCACTGCCACTCCCGCATCCTGACCCGCCCGCCAATCACGGGCACCCCCTCCTCCTGCAGCAGCCCCGCTTGCTTGTCAAAGCCTGCGGATCCTTTTGGCAGCGAAATGGTGCCTGCCGCCCCCAGCACCCGATGCCAGGGCAGCACCTTGTCGGTCTCCCGCAACACCTTGCCCACCAGTCGTGCTCGTCCGGGCAGGCCCGCGAGATCCGCCACCTGGCCGTAGCTCACCACGCGGCCGGGGGGGATCAGGGCCAGGATCGCCTCGATGCGGGCCGTCTTGTCCAGGGGGGGCGCGTTCGTTCTCATGATGATGGCTCGTCAAAAACAGCAGAAGCGCCATTGTGGCGCTTCTGTCATGGGGCTTGCAATCTGTCAGCCGAAGGTCTGGCTCAGTCCCCTGAGCTCGCGGGCCCGCCTGAGCAGCTCCTGGCTGGAGTCGTCCACCGCCTGGATCTTCTGGCTGTTGGCGCGGGAGTATTCGGAGATCTGGTGGATGTTGCGGCTGATCTCCTCCACCACCACCTGCTGCTGCTCCGCGGCGGCGGCGATCTGGGTGGAGAATTCGGTCACCTGATCGATTTCACCCAGCACCAAGTGCAGGTTGCCTGATCCCTGGCGGGTCATCTCGACGCATTCCCGGGTCTGGGCCAGGTTGTCCTGCATCATGCCCTGCCAGCGCTCCAGGGTGTGCTGGATCTGGCTGATGCTGCCCTGGATCTGCTCGGTCGCCTTGTGGGTACGGGTCGACAGGGTGCGCACCTCGTCCGCCACCACTGCAAAGCCGCGCCCCTGCTCGCCGGCACGGGCGGCCTCGATGGCGGCGTTGAGGGCCAGCAGGTTGGTCTGCTCGGCGATGCCCTGGATTTCACCCATCACGCTGCCAATGCGCTCCGACTCGCTGGCGAGCTCCACCGCGGAGTGGAAGGCCTGCTCCGCCTGGCTGGCCAGCCTGGTCATCTGCTGCTGGGTCTGATCCAGCTGTTCCACCGTGCTCTGGCAACTGCTGCGTGCCTCGGTCACCTGGCCGTTGGTGTCCTGGATGTTGCGGGCGATTTCGTGGGCGGTGCTGGCCATCTGGGTCATGGCGGCCGCCATCTGCTGGGTCTGGGCATCCTGCTCGTTGATGTCGAGGAAGGCGCGGTGTGAGGAGTCTTGCAGATCGGTTGCCAGGGCCTGAAGCGGATGGGTGGCATCGTCGACCCGCCCCAGCACGGTGCGGATCCGGGCCTGCAGCATCTTCAGGTGAAAATCGGCGATGGCACCCGGGGCATCCCCCGAATAGACCAGCCGGGTCAGGCTGTCATATTGCTGACCGAGCTGCCTGAGATAGCGGGGCAAGGCGATGAGCTCGCGCCAATAGGCGCCCGCAATGGCGAGGGGGGGAAGCAGCATCAGCAGCGCGGTGAGGGGGCCCTGGGTGAGGGCGGCCCAGACCAGCAGCGCCAGCAGCGGCAGGCCGAGCATCAGCGGCCTGAAACGGCGCAGCGAGGGCTGGGCCGGGGTGCCCCGTTGCTCGGCCGAAAGCAGGGCCCGATAGGCCTGGGCGGCAGCCTGCTTGAGCTGGGGGTCGGGCTTGCAGCGCACCGACTGGTAGCCGCTTATCTTGCCGTGCTCGTAGATGGGGGTGACGTAGGCGTCGACCCAGTAATAGCAGCCATCCTTGCAGCGGTTTTTCACCACTCCCCGCCAGGGGTTGCCCTCCTTGAGGCGATCCCAGAGGTCGGCGAAGGCGGCCTTGGGCATGTCGGGGTGGCGAACCAGGTTGTGGTTGTGGCCGACCAGTTCATCGACCTGGTAACCGGCGATGCGGCAGAAGGCGGGGTTGGCGTAGGTAATGACGCCGCGCAGATCCGTGGTGGAAACGAGTTGCACGTCGGCGGGAAATTCCACTTCACTGTCCACGACCTGGGCGTGTTTGCGGGCCATAAGGGTAAGCTCCGATCTGTTTGCTGATTGTTATTGTGGCGGAACCGCAGGGAGGTGCATCCCCTGTCTGGTTTCATCGGGGGCCTTATTTTGCCAACAAAGGCAGATGAAAAGTAGGGGCTAGGTTGGGTTTTTGTTGTTGATGGGTAAAAAAACGGCGACCAAAAGGTCGCCGAAAAGAAAAAGATAACACTACCTCTGTGGCACCCGGTAACGCACTTGCAACTGGTCGAGGATGTGCAGCTGGCCGGGCAGACGGGCGACGAAGTGCTCCCACACCTTGCGGGCGGGAGTGCTCCAGGCCACCTCTGCCGTGGCCAGCATGCGCGGGAATAACATGTAGTCGAGACGATCGCGAGAGGTGATCAGTTCCGACCACAAGGGGCTCAGCACCCCCAGGATGTTATCGTTGGCATGGAAATCGGCCGGGGCAGGATCGCATGCATGCACCTGCGCCAGGTTGAGGGTACCCGCCCAGTAGAGTCCCGGCTCGTGGATGTCCTGACTCCAGGCGAGATCCAGATAGAGGTGCTGGGCAGGCGCCATCACCACGGGGTAACCGGATGCGGCGGCGTCCAGGCCGGCCTGGAAGCTGGTCCAGGCGAAGACGGTGGCCTCCCGGCTCACCTTGTCACCGTGCAGTATCTCTTCCCACCCCAGCATCTGTTTGCCCTTGCCAGCCAGGTAGTGCTGGCAGTGGCGCAGCAGGTGGCCCTGCAGCTCGCGGCAATCCTGATACCCTTGCTCGGCCATCAGCTGCTGGCAGGCGGGACTGTCGGTCCAGACGCCGGTGGGCACTTCGTCCCCCCCCATGTGAACCTGACTCCCTGGGAAGAGATCGCACACCTCGTCCATCACGGCGTCCAGGAACCGGTAGGTGCCGGGCAGGGCCGGGTTGAGCACGTTGTCGTCGAAATATTGCACCGAGAGGTAGCGGGAGCGGTCTGCCTCTTCCACCAGCAGCTCGGGCAGCGCCTTGATGGCGGCGTGACAGTGCCCCGGGATGTCTATTTCCGGAATGATGGTGATGCCAAGCCCGGCGGCGTAGGCGACCAGCTCGCGCACCTCGCTCTGGGTGTAGTAACCGCCATAAGGGTCGGGGCCGCCGCTCAGCTGGGGCCCCACCGCCAGGCCATGGCCGCGCCAGGCACCCACGGCGGTCAGCTGGGGGAAGGCCTTGATCTCAAGGCGCCACCCCTCGTCATCGGTGAGGTGCCAGTGGAAGCGGTTGAACTTGTAGAGGCTCATCTGCTTGAGCAGGCGCTTGAGGGTGGCGATGGAGTGGAAGTGGCGGGCACAGTCGAGGAAGATGCCGCGAAAACCGAAGCGCGGTGCATCCCGCACCGTCAGGCAGGGCAGGCTCTCTCCGTGTTGCAGCGCCCACTGGGCCAGGCTCACCAGCCCGTGGCGCCAGCCCGCCTCGCCGGCGGCCCGGATGACGATCTCCTCAGGGGTGATGGTGAGCTCATACCCCTCGGGGGGAAGTGTCGCCTCGACGAGGTGGATCTCCGCATCGTGATCCTGGGTCAGGGCCAGGCCTGTCAGCTCGTTGAAATGGGCTAGCAGGGAGGCGAGGGGAACGGGGCCGTCGACGTGGGCCCGCTCGGCCAGCCGGAAGTTGCCTTCTGTATAAATCAGGTGGGCGGGCTGGGGCACGAGGCCGTTGACGGCCTCCACCGGTGGCAGGTCGGGGCCCGGGGAGGGCGGGTTGGTCAGGCCAAGGTCTTCCCCCTCCAGCACCAGGGGTTGCAGCTGTCCCTTGCTCTCCAGGCTCAGGAAGAAACCCTTGGGCATATCGGAGTCATGCTTGAGCGGGGTGTTGCGACAACAGAAGAGCAGCTCGCTCACCCCCTCATGGGGCACCATGACCTTGTAACTGCCGCTCTGACGCTCCAGGGTGCCCCCTTCGATCGAGTGGGGATCGATCTGGCGGGCGAGGCAGAAGTGGAGTTTCCAGGGGGCTGCTGGCAGTTGGCTCAGGGTGAAGCGAAACCAGACATCGTCACCGTCACGGTGATCGACCCGGGTGTGGATCAGGGGTGCGGACATGGGAATTCCTCTGATGGGGTGAAGGAAACGGGAGCCTGTCCCGCAGGTGTTGTCGGCCCGGCAAGGCTCAGGGATGCAGACATGGCAGCGCCTCCGTCCTGGCAAACAGGATGGCCCCCTCCAGCGCGTCGCGCTTGGGGGCGACCAGATGGAAGTGGCCCAGACGGGGGGCGAGGCGCGTGCCGATGCCGCCCAGCAGGGCGATCCGGTCTGCCCCGAGCTGGGTCATGCCCTCCAGCAGCATGCCGAGCTGGGCACAGGTCTCATCCAGCAGGGCGGTGGCGAGATCGTCCCCGTCGCTCGCGGCATCGAACACCCAGGGGGCGAAGCGGCCATAGTCGGCCGGGATGGCGCGCGCAGCCCAGCGCACCACCTCGGCCTGATCCCGCTTGAAGTGATCCATCAGGCGCACCGCCAGGGTGCTGGGGGGCAGGATGCCGTCGTGGCAGAGCAGGGATTGCTGGATGGCGCGCAGCCCCAGCCAGGCGCCGCTGCCGATATCCGAGACGGGGAATCCGCGACCCGAGCAGGTGCGAAGGTGTCCCTCCCGGTAGATGAGCCCCGCCGAGCCGGTGCCCGCGATCAGGATGGCCCCCTCCTGGCCGTCGAAGGCGCCGAGGCAGGCACCAAAGGCATCGGAGGTGAGCTTCACCCGCGCAAACGGGAAGGGCATGGTCAGCATGGCGTGGTAGCAGTCGGCGAGCTCGGCGGAGGCGAGTGCGAGCCCGACTCCCATCCGCTGTTCGCTCTCTCTGGGCAGACCCGCGTCGATGCGGGCCTGATCGATGGCAGCCAGCACATGACCGTGGGCGAGGGCGATGCCCAGCTCCAGATTGGAGCCGGCGGCGCGCCCCTCGCCGAGCAGCTTGCCTGCGTTGTTGCGAATGCGGGCCCGGGTGTGGGTGCCGCCGCCGTCCACCCCGACCCAGAATTCAATCATGGGGGCCTCCCTGCGCGCTTTGCCAGGTGATGGCCAGGGTAAACCTGGCTGGCGGTATGGAGGATCCAGGGCTCTCCCCGGTGCCAGTGATGTGTGAACCGCTCTCAATCATGGTGGCCTCCTTGTGCGCTCTGCCAAGTGATGGCCAGGGCGAACCAGGCGGCGTGCGGGATCCATTGCTCCCCCCAGCGCCAGTTCTGATCCAGCCGATCCTTGTACGCCTCTGGAATAAAGGCCACGTCATTTTCGTCATCGAAGCCGGCGGTGATGCCGTTGCAGATCCCCCCCTGCGCATTGGGGTAGCCGGCGGTGTATTCCGGGTTGTTGATGCCCTGACCCGCCAGCATGCAGGCGTTGAAGGGGTTTCTCCCCAGGATCCAGTCGAGCTGCTGCTGGCCGAAGGTGCGCAGCAGTGCGCTCTGCCCGGGCAGGTGCTGCGCGGCAGCAAACGCCATGGTGGCGAGCGATGCCAGCCGGGCGTTCTCCCCCTGCCACCAGTAACCCGACTCGTTGTGATGGGGCATAAAGAAGCTCACCCGGGGCGCCTCATCGACCCCTTTCACATACTGGCGGGCGAGGGCGAACGGGTTGCCTGCCCGGGCCGCGAGGGCCAGCTCGGTCGCCAGGGCCTGCTCGGCGACGGTCCGGGCCGCCCACTGGCGCGCCGGATCCGGCTCGATGGCGAGATACTCCAGCAGCGCCAGTACCGGCAGGCCCGCCTCGGCGGCGTGGTAGTAGGGGCGAGAGCCATCGTCGTTGGCGGCCCAATGGTGGCCGAGATCGGGATGGGCGCGCTGGCGGGCGCACAGCCGGCCAGCCCGATCCCGCGCCTCGGAGAGCCACTCGGCGCTCAGCGTTCTGGTGAGCTCGACCGCCGCCAGCAGGGCGCAATAGTCGTCGATGATGTTCTCGACCCCGTCGTCCAGGTAGGCGAGGTTGTGCTCGCGCAGGTGCAGGTAGCCGCGTCTGGCCGCTTCGGCGTACTGGCTTGTGTCAAGGTCGCCGCCACTCGGTTCCCGGGCGGCGCGGGCCAGGGCGGCGATGGTCATGCCGCCCCCCTGGCGAAAACCCGCCTGCCAGCGGGCGGACTTGATCCCCTGCTGGGTCGCATAGGCGCACAGCTCCCGCTGTTCGGGATCCTTGCTCCACTTGTCGAACAGGGTCATGTAGAAGAAGCCGCTCTCGTCCTGCATCCGGCAGAGAAAATCCGCCCCGTGCAACCCCTCGTCATTGAGCCGTTTGCACAGGTTCATCCCGTCGATGTCGCGACGTGTCGCCAGGAGTTCCCGGCACTTGAGCAGGGACCAGACCACCATGGGGGTCTGCTGGGGATTGAGGTAGTTGGCGTAGGAGAGGTGACTCAGGTACTTGCTCATGTCGCCGCTGGCGTCGAACCAGCCGCCATGTACGTCCCGGCGCTGATCGGTGCCAAAGAGGCGTGCCCTGCGGTCTGCCCGGTCGAAGGTGCCGCTGGCGCGTTGTCCCTTGAAGTAGTGGATGACATCGGAGAGGCAGCGGCGCGCCAGCAGCCCCCGGCCGATGGCAAAGGGGGTGGAGCGCACCAGGCGCTTCTGTGCTCCCGTGGTCACGACGGCCTCCAGCCGGTAGTGGCCGGGCTCGGTGAAGGCGGAGAAATCGGCCCGCCAGTAGTGGCGCCCCTGCCAGCCGGGGACGCTCCCCGCCGCCACCAGCGGCGTCTCCAGCAGGAGGCGGTCGTCCTCCTGGCGAAGCAACCTGACGTGGCCGCGGATATCGAGGTCGGCGCCGCACTGCAGCAGGGCGCTCTTCTCCCCGTCACATTCGTAACCCACCTGGTTGATCAAAAGTTCCATCAAGGTCTTACTCCGAAGGCTCGCCCCTGGCGGGCGAGGCTCATTGCGGGGCCTTGCGGCCCCGACGCGAGGCATGGCCGGGCGACGGCGCCCGGCCGCGGGCCTGCTTACCCCTGTTCGTGGAGGTAGCAGCGCACGAAGTGGTTGTCGGCGAGCCGGGTCACCGGCGGCAGGCTCTCCTTGCAGCGGGGCATGGCCTGGTGGCAGCGCCCGGCAAAGGGGCAGCCGCGGGATTCCGGGGTCCAGAGCGGTATCTCCCCCTTGCGGCCTCCCTCCAGCTCGGCGTGGATGCTCTTCTCGGGATCGGGCACCGCCGAGATGAGCAACTGGGTGTAGGGGTGCTGGGGGTGGTGCAGGATCTCGTCCACCTCTCCCCACTCCACCATGTGCCCCACGTACATGACCGCCAGATCTTCCGCCACGTAGCGGGCGGTGGCGATGTCGTGGGTGATGTAGAGCATGGAGACGCCGAGCTCGTTCTTCATCTGCTCCATCAGGTTGAGGATGCCGATGCGAATGGAGACGTCGAGCATGGAGGTGGGTTCGTCCGCCAGCACCACTTCCGCCTCCACCGCCAGGTTGCGGGCGATGTTGACCCGCTGCCGCTGGCCGCCGGAGAGCTGGTGAGGGTACTTGGCCGCGGTCGCCTTGGCGGGGGTCAGCCCCACCTTTTCAAGGAGGCCATAGACCATGTCGGGCAGATCCCGCTTGTCGCTCACCTTGCTGTGCAGCAGCAGGGGGCGGGCGATGTGGTGGTAGATGGTGTGGGTCGGATTCAATGAACCGAACGGATCCTGCCACACCATCTGTACGCTCTGGCGATAGTCCAGCAGGGCGGTGCCCTTGTTGAACTCCTCCAGGTCGCGGCCACGGTAGAGGATGCGGCCGTTGGAGAGCTTGTACATCTTGGCGATGATCTTGGCGATGGTGCTCTTGCCGGAGCCGGATTCCCCCACCACTGCCAGGGCCCGGCCCCGGTGCAGGTTGAAGGTGATGTCGGACAGTGCCCGCATCTTGCCGCTCTTGATGGCGTTGGAGTTGACGGCGAAGTCCTTGTAGAGGTGCTGGACCTCGATGATGGGCGCGTCGGTTTGGGCGATTTGCATGACAGACATCCTTAACAGCCAGCGGCCTTGTCCAGATGGATCGGAAGATCCGGTTGTTCCTCTGCTGCCTCATGAAGGTGGCAGGCAGCCTGTTGGCCGGGCAGGATCTCGGCCAGCCGGGTGTATTCCTGGCGGCAGCGCTCGTGCACCTTGCTGCAGCGTGCCTGGAAGCGGCAGCCCACCGGCACCTCCAGCAGATTGAGTGGGCTGCCCGGTATCCCCTCCAGCACGGTCTTGGGCCCGTGCAGGGGGGGGAAGGAATTGCCAAGGCCCCGGGTGTAGGGGTGCAGCGGTGCGGTCAGGATCGCCTTGGCCGGCGCCACCTCCACCAGTTCTCCCGCGTACATGATGCCGATGCGATCGCAGAACTCGACCATCAAGGAGAGGTCGTGGGTGATGAAGAGGATGGAGAAGTTGAACTTCTCTTTCAGTGCATAGACCTTCTGCAGGATCTCCCGCTGCACCACCACGTCCAGCGCCGTGGTGGGCTCGTCCATGATCAGCAGCTCGGGGTTGAGGGCCATGGCGATGGCGATCACCAGCCGCTGGCGCATGCCGCCGGAGAACTGGTGCGGGTAGTCCTTGAGCCGGCTCGGGTGGATGTCGACTATCTCCAGCAGCTCCTGAGCACGCTTGATCGCCTCATAGCGGGTCATGCCGGGGTTGTGGGCCAAGAGCACGTCGCAGAACTGCTCCTCCATGCGCAGCACTGGGTTGAGCGCATTCATGGCGGACTGGAACACCACGCTCGCCTGGCGCCAGCGGTAGCTGCGCAGTCGCTCGTCGTCGAAGGCGAGGATGTTCTCTCCCTTGAACAGGATCTCGCCGCCGCTGATGTAGGCGGGCGGTTTGTGCAGGCGCGCCACCGAGAAGGCGACCGTGGACTTGCCGCAGCCGGACTCGCCGGCGAGGCCGAACACCTCACCCGGCATGATGTCAAAACTGACCGAATTGACGGCGCGCACGTCGCCGCTCTCGGTGATGTAGTCGACGCAGAGCTGGCGCACCGACAGCAGGGGTTGTTGCGGCTTCATGCTGTCTTCTCCTGAGCAGTGATGGGAGTGGCAAGCTGCTTCCAGCGACGCAGGCCCTTGTGGGAACGAAGCTGCGGGTTGGCGATCTCGTCGATGGCGAAGTTGAGCATGGCGAGGCCCGCCCCCAGGGTGGCGATGGCAAAGCAGGGGGCCAGGATCTCCCACCAGGCGCCCACCAGGATGGCGCTCGAGGTCTGGGCGTTGTAGAGCATGATGCCCCAGCTGACCACGGTCGGGTCGCCGAGCCCCAGGAACTCCAGGGTCGCCTCGGTGACGATGGCGTAGATGATGGACCCGATGAAGCTCACCCCGATGATGGAGATGAGGTTCGGCAGTATCTCCACCAGGATGATGCGCCAGGCCGGTTCACCCAGCACCTCGGCGGCGATGACGAACTCCTTTTCCCGCAGGGCCAGGGTCTGGGCGCGGATGACCCGGGCACCATAGGCCCAGGAGGTCAACCCTATGATGAGGGCGATCACCATGGGGGAGGCCTCTCCGATGAAGCTTGCCAGCACCAGCAACAGGGGGAGGTTCGGGATCACCAGCACCACGTTCATCAGGAAGGTGAGGCACTCGTCCACCACGCCGCCGAAGTAGCCGGCGGTGATGCCCACCGTGATGGCCAGGGCGCACACCAGCAGGCCTGCCCCGAAGCCCACCATCAGGGAGATGCGGGCGCCGTTGGTGAACTGGGCCCAGAGATCGTGGCCCATGCGGTTGGAACCCATCACCAGCTCCACGCTGGGGGGCTGGTGGGGGCGGGCGACCCGCTTGGTGGGTTCGTTGCTGGCGAGCAGCGGGGCGAACAGTGCCATCAGCACGAAGGTGACCACGATGGCGAGGCCGAAGGCGGCCTTCTTGTTACCCAGCAGGATTTTCAAGATAGTCGGCATACGCATCTTATTTGCCTCCTGTACGCAGACGGGGATCCAGGAAGACGTAGAGCACGTCCGCCAGGAAATTGAAGCTGAGCATGGTGATGGTCATGATGAGCAGTTGCCCCTGGATGAGGGGGTAGTCACGGGCCAGGATGCCCTGATAGAGGGTCAGTCCCAGGCCGGGGTAGTTGAAGATCACTTCGGTGATGAGGGATCCGCCGATGACGAAACCGAGCGCCATGGAGAGGGCGGTGACGCTGGGCAGCACGGCGTTGCGCGCGCCGTAGTTGAAGATCACCCGGTTGCTGGAGAGCCCCTTGGCCTTGGCCATGGTGATGTAGTCCTCGCCCAGGAGGTTGATCATGTTGTTGCGCATGGTGATGAGAAAGCCCCCTACCTGCACCGCGGCCAGGGTGCCCACCGGCATGATGGCGTGCAGCAGGATGCTCTTGATGTGTTCCCAGCCAAAATCGGCGGGGATCTCGGGGCTGTAGGCGTAGCCGATGGGCAGCCAGCCGAGGCTCACTCCGAACAGGAAGAGGGCGAGCAGGGAGACCACCACGGGGGGGATGGCCTGCATCACCAGGGTTAGCGGGGAGAGGATGCTGTCCATGCGTCCGCCCCGGTACCAGGCGGCGAAGATGCCGACGATGGAGCCGATGGAGAAGCTCAGAATGGTGGAGGTGCCCACCAGGAACAGGGTCCAGCCGATGGCGCGGCCGAGGACGTCGGCAACCGGTTGGGGGTAGTAGCGCACCGAGGTGCCGAGATCCCAGGTGAAGACGCTCTTCACATAGGTGAGAAACTGGGTGCCGATGGGGCCGTCCACGAAACCGAAGGTGGCTTTGAGGGCTTCCAGCGCGGCGGGTTCCATCATGGCGCCGGCCCGGGCAAACATGACGGAGACGGGGTCCCCCGGCATGGCTCTGGGTAGCAGGAAGTTGATGGTGGCGGCCACCAGGAAGGCGACCAGATAGAAGGAGAAGCGTCTAAGTATAAATCCCATGGTGATACCTTTTACTGCAAGCCTGCCCCGCGCCGGGCAAAGCTCCCCCAACCCCGGCAAAGACGGGGGATGGAAGACATGGCGGGGAAGAGGGCCCCCCGCAGGGGGCCGGGGTGATTAGCTGTTTGGCTTGAGTGACAGCACGTGCAGCAGACGCTCCGGGGTGTCCGGGTGAACCTGCGGCTTGGCGACCGGGTTGTCGGCACTGAACCAGCCGTTGAAGCGCTTGGTGCTGTATTCGTACCAGGTCGGGTTGTTGAACACCGGGATGATGGTCTGGTTGGCCCCGACACGCTCCTGGATGGCGAACATGATCTCCTTCTGCTTGGCCGCATCGGCGGTCTGGGTGAAGTCGTCGATCAGCTTGTCGAGCTCGGGATCCTTGTAGCGGGGCGCCGCGAAGCGGTTGCCGCGCTCACCCATGTTGCGGGAGTGGAAGGCGGTCTCGAAGTACTTGTGCGGGTTGGCACCGGCAAAGTAACCCTGCAGGGCGACGTCGAAGTCACCGGTGATCAGGGACTCGGTCCAGACGGTGGCTTCCGGGGTGGCGGTCTTGGCGTTCAGGCCCAGGGCCTGCAGGCCTTCGACCCCGATCTGGACGGTGTTGACCCAGTCGGTCCAGCCGTTCGGTACCAGCACCTTGAACTCGATCTTCTTGCAGCTCGGGGTGTCGAGGAACTTGTCGCCGTCACAGTCCTTGTAGCCCGCCTGTTTCAGCAGGGCCTTGGCCCCTTCCAGGTCGAACTTGTTGTACTTGCCGTACTTCTTCTCGACGTCCGGGTTGTCCCAGGAAGCGAATGCCTTGCCAAGCCCTGACGGGTACTCGTTGACGGTGGGGTAGCCGTAGCCCGCGATGTCCACCATGGACTGGCGGTCCATGGCCATGGAGAAGGCGCGGCGGAAGTTGATGTCGTTGAAGGCTTCGTGGTTGCCCGGGTTCTTGCTCTGGAAGTTGACGTTGAACGCCACTGTGCCGGAGGCGGGGAACCAGTACTTGTTGTTCTTCGGATCGTTGCCGACGTAGAGACGCTCGATGTCCGGCACGAAGGAGCCGAACCAGTCCACGTCACCCTTCATCACGGCGGCCAGAACCTGGTCGTTGGTGGCCATCTGCGGCATGCGCAGGCAGTCGATGGAGAGGCTGGCGTTGTCCCAGTAGTGCGGGTTGCGGCACTGGGTGTAGAGCTGGGCGGAGAAGTTGTCCACTTCGGTGAAGGGACCGGTCCCGACCGGCTTGTCGTTGGTGAAGGCCACCGGGTCTTTCACCGACTTCCACTGATGCTCCGGCACGATGGGCACCAGCACCAGGTCGTTCACCACGTTGGTGTTGATCTCGGCCAGGTCGAATTTGACCTTGTGGTCACCCAGCTTCTCGACACCCTTGATCTGAGTCCAGATGGAGCGCTCGTCCAGCGCCTTGTTGGCCTTGACCAGGTTGAAGGAGAAGAGGATGTCGTCGGCGGTGAAGGCTTCACCATCGGACCACTTGACCCCTTCGCGCAGGTCGAAGGTGACGGATTTCAGATCATCGCTGAAGGCGTAGTGGGTGGCCAGACGATAGACGGGTTTGCCACCCTGCATATCGTTGAAGATCACCAGCGGCTCATAGATGAAGTGACGGGTGGTGTGGAGCAGACCCGCTTGCAGGAAGGGGTTGAAGTTCTTGACCCATGCGGTTTCCTGCTGGGCAACCAGGGTCAGCACCGTCTTGTTGTCGGCGGCCATGGCTGTGCCGGTGGCACCGGCGAGCAGAGTTCCCAGCATGACTGAGGTTGCGATTTTGGATACTTTGGCAAGCATATTTTTTCCTTTCTTATTGGTCTTCCATGGTTTTGGAATGGAGCACCGACATCGCATGCTTGGATACCGGCCCTCGCTGTTGGTCAGGTTTTGCACCCTTGTAGTTGTGTCGTCCAACGCCCTTAGAAAAGCAGAATTAACAGGAAAACAACAACCCTTCATTTCGTCGATATCGTAAAAATTGCACGGCGTACGTCATTATCGTCAAAATGCATTTTAAATCCTTTTAAATTATAAAGTTGCGTTAATTCTCACAAAGTAAAAAGTCTCCTTGCCACTCCCTGTGGCAACGATAATGTGAGCTGGATCGTGCTCGTTTTTTCCCCGTTGACACGGCTTATTTTTGTGCAGGAAACAAGCGGCTCATGTGGCAGGAGAGAAGTGTGCGCTGGTTCACGGGCGCGTGCGAAAAGAGGGAGGGGAGGGAGACCGGTGATGAGGGGTGGGACAGGGGATGACATGGGGGCATGCAAGAGCCTGACGGGCGGCGGACATTAAAAAAGCCAGTCGGTGAGACCGACTGGCTTTGAGGGGGAGTGGCGTGATTATTCCACCAGGCTGGCCCAGAGGTCGTACTCGTCCGCTTCGTCGATGCGGACCTTGACCATGTCGCCGGGCTTGAGGCCGGTTTCACCGTTCAGGTAGACCAGGCCGTCGATCTCGGGGGCATCGGCGGCGGAGCGGCCGGTGGCGCCCTCTTCGTCCACCTCGTCGATCAGCACCAGCATCTCTTTGCCCACTTTACGGGCCAGCTTGCGGATGGAGACCTGCTGTTGCAGCTCCATGAAGCGCTGGAAGCGTTCTTCCTGCACCTCGGCTGGCACCGGATCCGGCAGCTCGTTGGCCTTGGCCCCCTCGACCGGGCTGTATTTGAAGCAGCCAACCCTGTCCAGCTCCGCCTTGTCGATGAAGTCCAGCAGCATCTGGAACTCTTCTTCGGTCTCGCCGGGGAAGCCGACGATGAAGGTGGAGCGCAGGGTGATCTCGGGGCAGATCTCGCGCCACTTCTGGATGCGCTCCAGGGTGCGCTCGACGGAGCCGGGGCGCTTCATCAATTTGAGGATGCGCGGGCTGGCGTGCTGCAGCGGGATGTCGAGGTAGGGGAGGATTTTGCCGTCGCGCATCAGGGGGATGACGTCATCCACGTGCGGGTACGGGTAGACGTAGTGCAGGCGCACCCACATGCCGAGCTTGGCCAGCTCTTCGCACAGGGCCACCATGCTGGTCTTGACCGGCATGCCGTCGTAGAAACCGGTGCGGTGCTTGACGTCCACGCCGTAGGCGGAGGTGTCCTGGGAGATCACCAGGATCTCCTTCACGCCGGCCTCTTTCAGGCGCTTGGCCTCGGCTAGTACTTCGCCGATGGGGCGGCTCACCAGATCCCCGCGCATGGAGGGAATGATGCAGAAGGTGCAGCGGTGGTTGCAGCCTTCGGAAATCTTGAGATAGGCGTAGTGGCGCGGGGTCAGCTTGACGCCCTGGGCCGGCACCAGGCTGGTGAAGGGGTTGTGGGTGGGTTTTTCCACGTATTTGTGGACGTGGCCCAGCACCTCTTCATAGGCGTGGGGACCGGTGATCTCGAGCACCTTGGGGTGGATCTCGCGGATCTGGTTCTCTTTGGCGCCGAGGCAGCCGGTGACGATCACCTTGCCGTTCTCGGCCAGGGCTTCACCGATGGCTTCCAGGGACTCCTGCACCGCGCTGTCGATGAAGCCGCAGGTGTTGACCACCACCAGCTCCGCATCGTCATAGCTGGGCACCACGTCGTACCCTTCGGTACGCAGCTGGGTCAGGATGCGTTCGGAATCGACCAGGTTTTTGGGGCAACCCAAGGAGACGAATCCTACTTTGGGGGCCTGTTTTGTGTTGGACATCGCTCAATCACTCTTAGGTGGCTCTTATTCAAGGGCGCGGATTTTACCGGAATGGCTAACCAAAAACTATACAGCCGACACGTCGGAAGCGAACAATCTCTTTGCCCGGGGAAGCGGGGTGGGGCGGGCGTGACATGACCACGGGCAGGGAGGGGGCCGTCGCCGGTGCGGGCGGGATCACGATCCCTGTGCGCCGTCACCATTTGGCAGGAGGGGCAAAACGGGTGTCACTATACTCCCAACAGGCCTATCAGAAGGATGTGCGGGATGGAGAGTTCATTTGGTGAGAAAGTGCAGAATGTGCACGCCACCCTCAGGCAGCGGTTTGACAAGTTGAGCCGGGTGGCGATCGCCATCTACGACCCGCAGACGGACCAGCTCAAGACCTTTGCCCACAGCACGGACGGGGGCTCGCCGCTGTTGCAGTACGAGGTCAGGCTGAGCGAGGTGCCTTCCCTGCGCTACCTGGCCGAGCACCAGCAGCCCAGGGTGCTCGACACCCTGGATTCCCTGCTGGGCTCCCCCTCCGAGCACAGCCGCAAAGTGCTGGCTGCCGGGTACGCGTCGAGCTATACCGAGCCGCTGCTGCTCAACAGTCGCTTGTTCGGCTTTCTGTTTTGCGATGCCAAAGAGCCCGGTTACTTCGATGGCGCCATTTGCGGTGAGCTGGCGGCCTATGCCCAGATCCTGGCGGCCATCATCGCGGTGGAGTTCTTCTCCATCCAGACCCTGAACGGGGCCCTGACCACGGTGCGGGAGTTCAGCCGCTACCGGGACGAGGAGACCGCCAATCACCTGCACCGGATGTCGGCCTATTCGCGGCTCATCGCCCGGGAGGTGGCGGCCCATTACCCCTTTAGTGACGAGGAGGTGGAGTTCATTCACCTCTTCTCCGAGCTGCACGATATCGGCAAGATTGCGGTGCCCGACGCCATCCTGCTCAAGCCGGGCAAGCTCACGGCCGAGGAGTACGGGGTGATGAAGACCCACCCCTTCAAGGGGCGGGAGATGATCGCCCTGATGATCCGCGAGTTCGGCCTCGACGGCATCCATCACACCGACATGCTGAAGAACATCATCGCCTACCACCACTAGCGTTTCGACGGTCAGGGCTACCCGGAAGGCCTAGCGGGGGAGGCGATCCCCCTGGAAGCCCGCATCGTCGCGGTGGCGGATGTGTTTGACGCCCTCACCAGCGAGCGCCCCTACAAGCAGGCCTGGCCCCTCGAAACGGCCTTCGAATACCTCAAGACCCATGCCGGCAGCCAGTTCGACCCTGTCTGCGTCGCGGCGGCGCTGCAAAGCCGGGAGGCGTTTTGTGCCATCCATCGGCAATATCGGGATCCCGTGATCACCTGATTGCGCCTCTCTCTCCTCCCCGGCTTCCCCCGGATTCCCCAGACCCCGTCATCTGATGGCGGGGCCTGGGGCCATTTCTCGTTTCATCGTCTTGAGGCGCATCCGGCGCCGGGGGGCTCTGCGGCTTTGGGCGGGGCAGGGCGCCGCGGTGGGCGGGGCGGCCAACGGGAGGATTATCCGGGGTAAGGTCATAAGAGTGCCTTATAAAGAGAGGCCAGATATTAGCCGTATGACTGACATGAGGCCGCTAGTGGGCACGACATGGCCGGGGCGGCGCCTCTGGCGACCCGTCCCGTCGCGATGTCGGCTCGGTGGTGACGCTTTGATCATTTCAATAATTCTTGTATAGTTGAAATGAAGCATCCAAGGGGGGAGACCCATGAACAAAGAGACGGCCACCAAGGTCTTTGAATCGCTGGCATCCGGGATCCGGCTCGAGGTGTGGCGGCTGCTGGTCAAGGCCGGGCTGGAGGGGCGGGTCGCGGGGGAGCTGGCCGGCGAGCTCGACATCGCCCCCAATACCCTCTCGTTTCACCTCAAGGGGATGCTCAACGCCGGGTTGCTGTCAGTGGAGCAGGAGGGGCGTTTTCTGCGCTATCGCGCCAACATCCCCCTGATGCTGGGGGTGATCGCCTACCTCACCGAGGAGTGCTGCGCCGGTCATCCCGAGGCGTGCGGCCTGCTGCCCGCCGGGCCCGGCAGCGCTTCCCGCGCCGAGGGGTCGTCGCCCTGCTGCGGCGAGTCGTAACAGGCCATGCCGGGCTGTCGATGCCCATGTGCCGTGTCATTCATCTATTCAACCTGGGGTGCGAGCGTGGATCGCACCGGGAGTCATCATGTCTGCAAGCTGTGAGGCCAAGGCAGCCCCTGCCATCGGCTTTTTTGAACGTTATCTGACCGCCTGGGTCGCCCTCTGCATCCTGGTGGGCATTGGTCTGGGGCAGGGGTTGCCGAGTCTCTTCAAGGCCATCGGCGCCATGGAGGTGGCCAGGGTCAACCTGCCGGTGGGGCTGCTTATCTGGGTGATGATCATCCCCATGCTGCTCAAGATCGACTTTGGCGCCCTGCACCAGGTGAAGGGGCACCTCAAGGGAATCGGGGTCACCCTCTTCATCAACTGGCTGGTCAAGCCATTCTCCATGGCTTTCCTCGGCTGGCTCTTCATCCGCGTGCTGTTTGCCGACTGGCTGCCGGCGGATCAGCTCGACAGCTACGTGGCGGGCCTCATCTTGCTGGCGGCGGCCCCCTGCACCGCCATGGTGTTTGTCTGGAGTCGCCTCACCAACGGCGATCCCTACTTCACCCTGTCGCAGGTGGCGGTGAACGACCTCATCATGGTGTTTGCCTTTGCCCCGCTGGTGGCGCTGCTGCTCGGGGTCTCCAGCATAGTCGTGCCCTGGGATACCCTGCTTACCTCGGTGGTGCTCTACATCGTCATCCCCGTCATCCTCGCCCAGTTGCTGCGCAAGGCCTTGCTGAGAAAGGGGCAGGCCCATTTTGACGGCGTCATGACGTGCATCCAGCCCTGGTCGGTGGCGGCCCTGCTGCTCACCCTGGTGCTGCTGTTCGCCTTCCAGGGCAACGCCATCATGGAGCAGCCGCTGGTCATCGCCCTCCTGGCGGTGCCCATCCTGATCCAGGTGCTGTTCAACTCCGGGCTCGCCTACTGGCTCAACCGCAAGGTGGGGGAGAAGCACTCGGTGGCCTGCCCTTCCGCCCTGATCGGGGCCTCCAACTTCTTCGAGCTGGCGGTGGCCGCCGCCATCAGCCTGTTCGGCTTTCATTCCGGCGCGGCGCTCGCCACCGTGGTCGGGGTGCTCATCGAGGTACCGGTCATGCTGCTGGTGGTGCGCGTGGTCAACGCCAGCAAACCCTGGTACGAGGCGGGGCCAAATCGCTAACGGATGGCCGCTAACCCATTTCTATTCACTTGAGTCATGAGAGACAGGCAAATGAGTGCAATCACCCTCTATCACAACCCGGAGTGCGGCACCTCCCGCAACACCCTGGAGCTTATTCGCAACAGCGGCGTGGAGCCCACCATCATCCACTATCTGGAGACGCCCCCCTCCCGCGACGAGCTGGTGGCCCTGATCGCCGCCATGGGCATGCCGGTGCGCGATCTGCTGCGCAAGAACGTGCCCCCCTACGAGGCGCTGGGGCTGGCGGAAGAGCGTTTCAGCGACGATGAGCTTATCGACGCCATGCTGGCCCATCCCATCCTCATCAACCGGCCCATCGTGGTCACCCCCCTCGGCACCCGGCTGTGCCGCCCGTCGGAGGTGGTGCTCGATATCCTGCCCGACCCGCAGCAAGGGGCCTTTGCCAAGGAGGATGGCGAGCAGGTGGTGGACGGTCAGGGCAAACGGCTTCGTTGAGCCCCTGCGCGTCAGCGTCTGACCCGCGCCGGGGGGATGCCCTTAACGGGCAGGCGCCAGATCTGCTACTGTGACCTTCGACTCATCACAGAGGGTGGAAACAATGAAGATTCGATTCCTGGTGATAGCCACGGCACTGGCGCTGGCCTCAACCCCCGGTCTGGCCGACTGGGCAAAGCTGAAGGAGGCCGCCTCCGAACTCGGTACCGCGGTGAGCGATACCAGCAAGGAGGCGTGGAAGGGGATCACCGATTTTTCCAAGGAGACCTGGGAGTCGGTGTCCAGCTGGGGGGCCGAGGCCTACAACAAGGCGGGGGCCTGGACGGCAGAGAGCGCGGCCACCGGCAAGGAGTGGCTGACCGCCGCCGACAAGAAGCTCGACACCATGCTCGAGCCCAAGACCCCGGAGGAGGCGAGAACCGCCCTCGATACCATGGCCGATACCGCCCTGGTGCGGCTGTTCAACGAGCAGCCCTCGGCCAAGTTGCTGTTTGACAAGGCTTATGGCTATGCGGTGTTCGACTCGCGCAAGTTCTCCCTGATGATCCACACCAATCAGGGGGCCGGGGTCGCCGTCAATCGCACCAGTGGCAAGCACACCTACATGAAGATGTTCGGTGCCGGTCTTGCGGCCGGGATCGGCGGCAAGTTCTACCAGCAGGTGATCCTGTTCGAAGACAGGGCGAGGTTCGATGCCTTCGTCAGCAAGGGGTGGGAAGCCACCTCCGAGGTGGGCGCCGTGGCGGGCAAGGAGAGCGCCGAGCTCACCGCCAAATACAATGGGGGCATGGCCATCTATCAGATTGGCGAGAAGGGACTGTTGCTTGACGCCAACATCTCGGGCTCCAAGTACTGGCTGGATGATGACCTGAACAAGTAACCCCTGCCAATCTGACCCGGTCTTTCATGGATGGCTAGAGATGCGTGAATTCAGATAATAAGTGCAATGCCCATGGTGCATAGGAGAGAGGCGGTCAACTACCAGTTAGGGTACGCTTCTTCTCGCCAAAGAAACAAAGCGATACACCATGAAATACCAGCAGTTGACCGAGGGGCTACGATACCAGATTGCCTGCCTCCGTGACCATGGCCTGTCACAGGCCCGCATTGCCAAACAGCTCGGGGTTCATCCATCGACTATCAGTCGTGAGCTTCGTCGTAATTGTGCTGGGCAGGCCTATCAGCCGCAGCAGGCTCACCAACTTGCCACGGCACGACGGCTGACGAGTCAGAAGCGTACTGTCCCGTCTGATACCATCGACTTTGTTTGCATGGCGCTGGTCGCGGACTGGAGTCCCGAGCAAATCAGTGGCGTTGGAGACATGATTAACTGCCCGGTTAGCCACGAGTGGATATACCGCTATGTGGCACGCGACAAGGCCAACGGTGGCACGCTATACCGGCATCTGCGTCAGGGTCACAAACGCTATCGCAAGGGTAAGAACAGCAAACGCAGTGTCATTCCCAATCCGGTATCGATTGATGAACGCCCTGCGATAGTCAATGAGCGGAGCCGTGTGGGAGATTGGGAAGTCGATACCGTGTTGGGTAAGCAAGGCAGCGGTGCAATAGTGAGTCTGTTGGAGCGTAAGAGCCGGCTCTACCTGGTTCAATACGTTCCCAGCAAAACAGCCAGCGCGGTGGCGGACACCATTATCAGCATGCTGAAACCCTACCAGGCACATGTCCATACCATCACAGCTGACAATGGTAGCGAGTTTGTCGAACATGAACGTGTTGCAGCAGAGCTGGAAGCGCAGGTGTACTTTGCGCATCCATACAGTGCATGGGAACGGGGACAGAATGAGAATAGCAATGGTCTGCTGCGGCAATATGTGCCCAAAGGCAGTGATTTGAGTGTGGTGACAGCAGAGGCACTGTCAGCCGTCGAAAAGCGGCTGAACTTCAGGCCGCGCAAATGCTTGGGATTTAAACAGCCACAGGTGGTTTTTGACGAACTTCTGAAAGCAGCCTGATTTTTAATCGGGAATTGCACTTCGAAGTTGAATTCGCGATCAAGAAGATGACAGAGAAGCGCAATATTGCACAGAATCTGGCCGAAGACGAAGTGCTGCAGTGGGTGACCTTCCAGTTGGAAAACGAGACCTATGGCATCAACGTGATGCAGGTTCAGGAAGTGTTGCGCTACACCGAGATCGCTCCGGTCCCGGGTGCACCTGACTACGTGCTGGGTATCATCAACCTGCGTGGCAACGTGGTGACCGTCATCGATACCCGCTCCCGTTTCGGCCTGCCGGCCGGGGACGTGAGCGAGAACTCCCGTATCGTCATCATCGAGGCGGAGAAGCAGGTAATCGGCATCATGGTGGACAGCGTGGCCGAGGTGGTCTATCTGCGTTCCTCCGAGATCGATGCCGCCCCGGCGGTGGGCACCGAGGAGAGCGCCAAGTTCATCCAGGGCGTCAGCAACCGTGACGGCCAACTGCTGATCCTGGTGGATCTCAACAAGCTGCTCTCCGACGAAGAGTGGGAAGACATTGGTTCCCTGTAACAGGGACGGGAACGTGCGGACGGGGGCGATGGCACCTGTCTGCCTCCCTGTGACGGTAAGGTGATGGTTTGATGATTGAATTTGCAGCCTTGGGGTTGTCCTTGCTCGCACTGGTGCTGGCCCTTTACGGGATCCTGGGGCACCGTCGTCGCCAGCGAGAGTCCGAGGCCAGGGTGGAAGCGCTGCAGGGGCAGCTCGAGAGTCTGCGCAAGCAGATGATGGAGTTGCACACGGGTGCCATCGGCATGGGTCAGCGTCTGCAAGCCGCAGAAGGGGCCATGCAGAAGATCCACGACAGCCAGCAGGAGCTGACGTTGCAGGATCCGGAGCGCCGCCTCTACAGCCGCGCCGCCAAGATGGTGGAGCTTGGTGCCGATCTGGACGAGGTGATGAGCGAGTGCGAGTTGCCCCAGGCGGAAGCGGAGCTGCTTATTTCCCTGCGAAAGGGGCGCAGCTGACGTATGTGTCGCGGGGAGGCCGGTGCCTCCCCGCTTTCTGTTCGGCCCGTGGCCACCTCTTTCTTGATGCCGGGACGGTGGATAATCCTTTGGCATCAATCTCTTTGGTGGGGGCGCGATCTTCCCCACAAATCTTGTTGATTATCGGCATCTTTGAAAAGACGCCTCCGGATCCTGTGTTAATATGCAGGCCGCCTCATTTTCAACGATTAGATCCCCATGCTGCTTCAAGCGAACAATCTGAGCTGCGTACGTGAAGATCGCACCCTGTTTGAACATCTCTCCTTCGCGGTGCGCTCGGGGGATCTGATGCAGATTGAAGGGCCCAACGGGGTGGGCAAGACCAGCCTGCTGCGCCTGCTGACCGGTCTCTCCCAGCCCTTCGCGGGGGAGGTGTGCTGGAACGGGGAGGACATCCGCCGCTGCCGGGACGAGTACCATGCCAGCCTGCTCTACCTGGGCCATCAGCCCGGCGTCAAGGCGACCCTGACCCCCCTCGAGAACCTCTCCTTCTACCAGAAGCTTCATGGCCCAGCCGGGGGCGAGGTGGATCTGTGGCGGGTGCTGGCCCAGGTCGGCCTCGCCGGTTTCGAGGACTATCCCGCGGGCCAGCTCTCGGCGGGGCAGCAGCGGCGCGTGGCCCTGGCCAGGCTCTGGCTGAGCGACCGGCCGGCGCTCTGGATCCTGGACGAGCCCTTCACCGCCATCGACAAGCAGGGGGTCCGGGTGCTGGAGCAGTTGTTTCTGACCCATGCGGACCGGGGGGGCATGGTGGTGCTCACCACCCACCAGGATCTGACCCTGATGCAGGGGCGTCTCAAGACCCTCTCCCTGTCCTCGCTGTTGCAGGAGTAGCCCATGCTGCGTGCCGTCTTCCACCTTATTCACCGCGAACTGCTGATGGCCCTGCGCCAGCGGGCCGACATCTTCAATCCGCTCTGGTTCTTCCTCATCGTCATTACCCTGTTCCCGCTCGGCATCGGGCCCGAGCCCCAGCTGCTGGCCCGCATCGCCCCCGGCATCATCTGGGTGGCGGCCCTGCTGGCGGCCATGCTCTCCCTGGAGCGGCTGTTTCGCGATGACTTCAGCGACGGCGCCCTGGAGCAGATGATGCTGATGCCCCATCCGCTCGGGCTGCTGGCCCTGGCCAAAGTGATCGCTCACTGGTTGCTGACCGGCCTGCCGCTGCTGCTCATCTCCCCGCTGCTGGCCATCCTGCTCTCCCTGGACATGAAGACCTATCTGGCCGTGGTGGCCACCCTGGCCCTCGGCACCCCTGTGCTGAGCCTGCTCGGGGCGGTCGGGGTGGCGCTGACGGCGGGGCTGCGCAAGGGGGGCGTGCTGCTCAGCCTGCTGCTGCTGCCGCTCTATATTCCGGTGCTGATCTTCGCCACCTCCGCCATCGACGCGGCGAGCATGGGGTTGCCCTATGCCGGACAGCTCGCCATCCTGGGGGCCATGCTGGTGGGGGCCGTCACCTTGACCCCCCTGGCCATCTCGGCGGCGCTGCGGGTCAGCGTCAACTGATTAATTTGGTGGGACGTCCTTTTTTGAGGCCGTTTTTTTGGCGATATTGTTGAGATAGATCAAGGGGATGGCGGCTTACTGCTTTCGGGGGATATGATGTTTCCCCCCCGTGGGTATGGTAGGCCTCGCCACTTAAGAATTAATAACTGAAAGGTTCTGTGAGCTATGTGGAAATGGTTGCACCCTTATGCCAAACCCGAGCGTGCCTATGGGCTGGCCGGCACCCTGTTGCCCTGGTTTGCCGTGACAAGCCTGCTCGCCTTCATCATAGGCACTGTCTGGGGGCTGGCTTTTGCCCCCGCTGACTACCAGCAGGGGGACTCTTTTCGGATCATCTATATCCACGTGCCCTCCGCCATCCTCTCCATGGGGGCCTACTCCACCATGGCGGTGGCGGCCTTCATCGGCCTGGTGTGGCAGCTGCGCATGGCGGACATGACGGTGGCGGCCATCGCTCCGGTGGGCGCCGTCTTCACCTTCATCGCCCTCTTTACCGGCGCCGCCTGGGGCAAGCCCATGTGGGGCACCTGGTGGGTGTGGGATGCCCGGCTCACCTCCGAGCTCATCCTGCTGTTCCTCTATCTGGGTGTCATCGCCCTCTACAACGCCTTCAGCGACAAGGTGGTGGCGGGCCGCGCCGCCGGCATCCTGGCGCTGGTCGGGGTGATCAACCTGCCCATCATCCACTACTCGGTGGAGTGGTGGAACACCCTGCACCAGGGGGCCACCATCACCAAGTTTGACAAACCCTCCATCTCCCCCGAGATGCTGTGGCCGCTGCTCATCATGATCCTGGCGTTCGCCGCGTTTCTCGGTGCCCTGACCCTGATGCGTTTTCGCAATGAGCTGCTGATGCGGGAGTGGCACCGCCCCTGGGTCGCCGACATCGCCAGGCAGGAGAAGTAAGCATGCACTTTGCCTCGTTCAGTGATTTCATGGCCATGGGAGGCTATGCCTTCTACGTCTGGCTCTCCTTCGGTCTGACCCTGCTCTGCCTGGTCGGCATCGTCATTTCCACCCGATTGAAGACCCGCAGCCTGCTCGGCGAACTGCGCAACAAGCAGGCTCGGGAGGCACGCCGCAAGGCGGCCCAGCAGATGGAGAACACCCTATGAACCCGCGCCGCAAGAAACGCCTCACCATCATCCTGGCCATCAGCCTGGGCCTTGTCAGCGTGACTGGCCTGGTGCTCTATGCCCTGAGCCAGAACATCGACCTCTTCTACACCCCGAGCGAGCTGGTGGAAGGGAAGGGGCCGGAGAAGATCAAGCCCGAGGAGGGGCAGCGCCTGCGCATCGGTGGCCTGGTGGTGCCGGGATCTGTGGTGCGGGATCCCCAGAGCCTCAAGGTAGCCTTCAAGCTGGTGGACAACGGCGGCCATCTGGTGACGGTGGAGTTTGACGGCATCCTGCCGGACCTGTTCCGCGAGGGGCAGGGGATCGTCGCCCAGGGCACCCTCAAGGATGCCACCACGGTCGCCGCCTTCGAGGTGCTGGCCAAGCACGACGAGAACTACATGCCGCCGGAAGTGGCCGACGCCACCAACGGCATGCACTTCAAGCCCGAATACACAGAGGCGCAGTTGCAGGGAGCCAAGCAATGATGCCGGTATGCGCCAAGAATTCACTTCTTTATACCGCCAAATCGGCAGGTTTATCCGTGCAATCGAGAGGGAATAGTCAATGATCCCGGAATTAGGGCAGTTCTCACTGATCCTGGCCTTCGCCACCGCCCTGCTGCTGGGCAGTTACCCGCTGATCGGGGCCCATCTCGGTCGTCTTGGCATGATGTCGGCGGCCCGCCCGCTCGCCTACAGCCAGTTCCTGCTGCTGCTGCTGTCGTTTCTGTGCCTCACCTGGGCCTTTATCGACAACGACTTCACCGTGCAGTACGTGGCCACCAACTCCAACAGCCTGCTGCCCCTGCAATACCGCATCTCGGCGGTGTGGGGAGCCCATGAAGGCTCGCTGCTGCTCTGGGTGCTGACCCTGGGAGGCTGGACGGCGGCGGTAGCCCTCTTCAGCCGCCGCCTGCCGCTCGATGCAGTGGCGCGGGTACTCGGGGTGCTCGGCCTTATCTCGGTGGGCTTCACCGCCTTCGTGCTGTTCACCTCGGATCCTTTCACCCGCACCCTGCCATATTTCCCGGTGGACGGGCGGGATCTCAATCCGCTGCTGCAGGATCCCGGTCTCATCTTCCACCCCCCCATGCTCTACATGGGCTACGTGGGCTTCTCGGTGGCCTTCGCCTTCGCCATCGCTTCCCTGATGACGGGGCGTCTGGACGCCACCTGGGCGCGCTGGTCCCGTCCCTGGACCATGGCGGCCTGGGTCTTCCTGACGCTGGGCATCGTGCTCGGTTCCTGGTGGGCCTATTATGAACTCGGCTGGGGCGGCTGGTGGTTCTGGGACCCGGTGGAAAACGCCTCCTTCATGCCCTGGCTGGCGGGCACGGCCCTGCTCCACTCCCTCGCGGTGAGCGAGAAGCGCGCCACCTTCAAGGCCTGGACCGTGCTGCTGGCGCTCTCGGCCTTCTCCCTGAGCCTGCTCGGCACCTTCCTGGTGCGTTCCGGCGTGCTGGTGTCGGTCCATGCGTTTGCCTCGGACCCGACCCGGGGTCTGTTCATCCTGGGCTTCCTGCTGGCGGTGATAGGCAGCTCCCTGCTGCTGTTCGCCTTCAAGGGCTCCCAGGTGAAGAGCCACGGCAAGCATGAGCTGTGGAGCCGCGAGACCCTGCTCCTTGGCAACAACATCCTGCTGGTGGCGGGCCTGCTCACCGTGCTGCTCGGCACCCTGTTGCCCCTGGTGCACAAGGAGCTGGGGCTTGGCAGCATCTCCATCGGCACCCCCTTCTTCAACCACATCTACAGCTGGCTCATCATCCCCTTCGCCCTGCTGCTGGGGGTGGGCCCCCTGTTCCGCTGGCGCCGCCAGGATCTCGGTGAGCTCAAGGGCAAGGTGATGCTCGCCCTGGTGCTGAGCCTGGCCGCGGCTCTGCTGTTGCCCAAACTCTTTGCCGAGGCGTTCAAACCCTGGGCTGCGCTCGGTATCGGGCTTGGCGTCTGGATCATCGTCACCAGCGTGCAGGAGACCTGGGCGCGGGCCACCCACAAACACGGTTTTGCCACCGGCGTGCGCAAGCTTGGCAACAGCCACTGGGCCATGATCCTGGGGCACGTGGGGCTCGCGGTCAGCATCATCGGCATCGCCTGCACCCAGAACTACAGCATCGAGAAGGACCTGCGGATGCAGGCCGGCGATCGCGTCCAGTTCGCCGATTACGAGTTCGTCTTCACCGGCATCAAGGAGAAGAACGGCCCCAACTACGACGGTTTCAAGGGCGTGCTGGAAGTGCACCGGGATGGCAAGCAGGTAGCCCTGCTCAAACCCGAGAAGCGGATGTACACCGTGAGCCGCATGCCGATGACCGAGGCGGCCATCGATGCGGGTGTTACCCGGGATCTCTATGCGGCGCTCGGCGAGCAGCTCGACAACGGCGCCTGGGCGGTACGGATCTACTACAAGCCCTTCGTGCGCTGGATCTGGTTCGGCGGCGTCTTCATGGCCCTCGGCGGCGTGCTGGCCATGCTGGACAAGCGCTACCGCTTCGGACGTCGTGACGAGGAGGCCAAGGCATGAGCAAGAAGACCTGGCTCTATCTGCTGCCCTTCATCATCTTTCTGATGGGGGCCGTGTTTCTGTTCAAGGGGCTCTACTCCGATCCCACCAAGCTCGAATCCGTGATGGTGGACAAGGAGGTGCCCGTGTTCACCCTGCAGGACATCTATGACCTGGGCAAGCAGCACGACAGGAGCATCCTCAAGGGGCGCCCCATGCTGCTCAACGTCTGGGCCACCTGGTGCCCGACCTGTTACGGGGAACACACCTACCTCAAGGAGCTGGCGGGGCAGGGGATCTACATCGTCGGCATGAACTACAAGGACGAGCGTGACAAGGCCATCAAGTGGCTGGCGGAGCTTGGCAATCCCTACCAGGTCAACCTCTACGATCCGGACGGCATGCTGGGGCTGGATCTCGGTGTCTATGGCGCGCCCGAGACCTTCTTCATCGACAGCCAGGGCATCATCCGCTATCGCCACGTGGGGGACATCAACCCAGACGTCTGGGCCAGTACCCTCAAACCCATCTTCGATGCCATGAAGTGAGGCCTCCCCGATGAAAACACTGATTGCATCCCTGTTGCTGCTGGCCGGTCTCGTCTGCGCCGGACAGGCCCGCGCCGCCATCGATGTCTACACCTTCGACAACGACGCCCAGGAGCAGACCTTTCGCGAGCTGACTAAGGAGCTGCGCTGCCCCAAGTGCCAGAACCAGGACATCGCGGACTCCAACGCCGGGCTCGCCAAGGATCTGCGGGACAAGACCTACCAGATGGTGCGCGAGGGCAAGGAGAAGCAGGAAGTGGTGGACTACATGGTGGCCCGCTACGGCAACTTCATTCTCTATGATCCCCCCCTGATGGCCTCGACCCTGATCCTCTGGCTTGGCCCCTTGCTGGTCATCGTGATTGGCGTCGTCACCGTGGTGGTGCGAAGCCGCCGCCATGCCCCTGCTCCCTTGCAACAGCCTGAAGGTACCCTGAGTGCAGAAGAGCAGGCCAGGCTGTCCGCCCTGCTCAAAGAGGAAGAGAAACCATGACCCCATTCTGGATACTGGGTGCGGCCCTGCTGGTGCTGGCGAGCCTGGCGCTGATCGTGCCGCTGTGGCGCGGTGAGGGCAGGCAGAGCATCAGTCGCTCGGCCCTCAACAAGCAGCTCTATCGCCAGCGCCTGCTGGAGATAGGGGAAGAGCGGGAGCAGGGGATACTGGCGGAGGAGCCGGAATCCCTGGTGGAGCTGCAGCGCAGCCTCCTGGACGACATTCCCGACGTGGAGCAGACCGCCCGTGGCGGCAAGAGCCTGATCTGGATCCCCGGTGTGCTGGTGCTGGCGGTGGTGAGCATCGGCCTCTACGCCAAGCTCGGCGCCTGGCAGGAGGTGAGCCGCTGGCAGGATGCCAGCAGCCGGTTGGGGGAGCTCAGCAACCGCATCCTGGTGGAGCGCGACGCCCGGGTGACCGAGCAGGATCTGCTGGACTTCACCCTGGCCCTGCGAACCCGGCTGAAAGAAGAACCGAACGACTATCGCGGCTGGCTGCTGCTGGGGCGCCTGACCCTGGATGGCAATGATCCCGAGATGGCCCGCGAGGCGCTGGAGCGTGCCTACGCCCTCGCGCCCCAGAAGGCCATGGTGGCGGTGCCCTATGCCCAGGCCCTGATGATGACGGGGGAGGAAGCCCGTGCGGATCAGCTGTTGCAGGCGGTCATTGCCGAGGACCCGGCCAACATCGAGGCTCGCTCCGTCTACGCCTTCATGGCCCTGCAAAAAGAGGATTTCCAGACCGCCCTCGACCGCTGGCAGGGGATGTTGCCGCTGCTGGAGCCGGGCTCGGCCCGCTACACCATGGTGGAGCGCTCCATGGAGTACGCCAGGCAGCAGCTTGGCCAGCGTGGCATCGCCGTGACCACCCCGTCTGCCGAAGGCCAGGCACAAGCCGAGGTGCTGGCGGTGAAAGAGGGGGAGTTCCCCCTGCACATCACCCTGGCGCCGGGCATCAAGATGCCGGAAGATGCCCATCTGTTCGTCTTTGCGGTGATCCCCAACGGTCCGCCCATGCCCATCGCGGTCAAGCGCATTGCAGGCCCGCATCTCCCGCTCACCCTCTCCCTGGGGGACGGGGATGCCATGATGGAGGGGAGCAGGCTGGCGGCCCATGCCGAGCTGCAGTTCAAGGCGCGCCTCTCCCGGGGCGGCAACGTCATGAACAAGGAAGGCGCCTTTGAAGGGGTTTCGGTCACCGTGCCGACCAGCACCATCCCCACAGCGCCGATTGACATCCGCATCGATCACGCCCTCTAATACGCTTTTGGCCCACCCCTTGGGGTGGGCCCCCTGTATAATTCATATCAATACCCAAAAAAATCTTAGGACTTTCATATGTATCTGCGTTTAGGAGCATTGGCGGTGGCATTGCTGCTCGCGGGCTGTGCGGGCGGCCCTCCCAAGCCGGGCCCGGAGAGCCTGGATCTCGGCGAGACCCCGAGCCGCCCCGGGGCATCCAGCACGGCCAGCGATCCTCGCGACCCCTTCCAGGGGCCCAACCGTGCCATGTGGGCCGTCAACTATGACGTGCTGGAGCCCTATGTGGCGCGCCCCGTGGTACACGGCTATGCCCGCTATGTCCCGCAAGGGGTGAGGGACAGCATCGAGAATTTCGTGGACAACTTCGACGAGCCGAGCAGCATGGTAAACCACCTGCTGGTGGGTGATCTGAAAGGGGCCGGTACCAACCTGGGCCGCTTCACCCTCAACACCACTGTGGGCCTGCTCGGTCTGTTCGACGTGGCCAAGCATGCGGGCCTGGCTCGCAACACGCTGGAGATGGATACCGTGCTCGGCAAGGCCGACATCGGGGATGGCGCCTATCTGATGGTGCCGGTCTACGGTCCCACTACCACCCGGCAACTGGTGGGGGATACCATCGATACCATCTACTTCCCCTATGCCCTGCTGACCTTCCCGCTGAAGGTGGTGCACTGGGCGCTGGATGGCCTCGGTACCCGCTCCAAGCTGATCGATCAGGAGCGCATCATCGACAACGCGCTGGATCCTTACGCCCTGACCAAGGACTTCTACTTGCAGTACAACGATGGCAAGGTGACGGGCCGCAAACCCGATCTTCAGGAGCAGAAGCCAGAGGCGGCGGATGATGGCAACCTCGACGATTACATGGACGAGATAGACCAGTAAGCACGGTCATCTTCCACAAGGCGCCTGCGGGCGCCTTTGTTGTCGATGGCAGGTATTCGACCATAAAAAAACGCCCCGCAAGTGCGGGGCGTTTTGGCAAGAAAGGCTTATCAGGCAGCCAGGTTCTTGGCCACGAATTCCCAGTTGACCAGGGCCCAGAAGGTTTCCATGTACTTCGGACGCAGGTTGCGGAAATCGATGTAGTAGGCGTGTTCCCACAGGTCGACGGTCAGCAGCGGGGTGGTACCGGCTTCGGTCAGCGGGCAACCGGCGTTGGAGGTGTTGACGATGGCCAGGGAGCCGTCAGCCTTTTTCACCAGCCAGGTCCAGCTGGAGCCGAAGTTGCCGATGGCAGACTTGGTGAACGCATCCTTGAACTCGGCGAAGGAGCCGAAGGCCTTGGTGATGGCATCGGCCAGGGCGCCAGTGGGCTCGCCACCGCCGTTCGGGGAGAGGCAGTGCCAGTAGAAGGTGTGGTTCCAGATCTGGGCAGCGTTGTTGAAGACGCCACCAGTGGAGGTCTTGATGATCTCTTCCAGAGACTTGCCTTCAAACTCGGTACCCGGCACCAGGTTGTTCAGGTTGACCACGTAGGTGTTGTGGTGCTTGCCATGGTGGTATTCCAGGGTTTCCTGGGAGATGTGCGGTTCCAGAGCATTGATTGCATAGGGCAGAGCGGGAAGTTCGAAAGCCATTTTCTACTCTCCATTGGCTGGTCCGTGCGAAGGCGACGGTTGCAAGACATTGCGTACTCTTTTCAATCTTGAAAAGAATTGTTCTTGAAATGAGGGGGCCAGACGGCCCAAAGCCCGTCGATTGTAGCAGTATCAAAGATGGGCGAACAACCCTTGATTCTTGCCATGATCCGGATCAAGCTGCGGCGTATTGATGCATGACTTCTTTCATTCGCAACGGTTTGCCAGTTTGTGGTCTGCCCGGATTGCAGTAGAATGGCCGCCGAAATCGCTCCAGTGAGGCATTTATGGAAACTATTGAAAAGATCAAACAACAGTTGGCTGAGAATCCCATCATCCTCTACATGAAGGGATCCCCCAAGCTGCCCAGCTGCGGTTTCTCTGCCCAGGCCTCCCAGGCCTTGATGTCCTGCGGCGAGCCTTTCGCCTATGTCGACATCCTGCAGAACCCGGACATCCGCGCCGAGCTGCCGAAATTCGCCAACTGGCCCACCTTCCCGCAACTGTGGGTCGAGGGCGAGCTGGTCGGTGGTTGCGACATCATGATCGAGATGTTCCAGGCCGGCGAGCTGCAGACCCTGATCAAGGAAACTGCCGCCAAGCACAAGCAGGATGACGCTGCCGCCGAATAAGGCCGCATTCATACCATGCAAAAAGGGGAGCCACTGGCTCCCCTTTTCTTTGTGCCCACGACAGACATCAAGCGATGCGCTCGAGGCGCGCCATGTAGAAGCCGTCGAAGCCGGTCTCGGCCGGGCTGACGTTGTGATCGCCGATCAGGCGGAAGTGTTCGTTGGCGGCGAGGAACTTGTCCACCTGCTGGCGGTTCTCCTCGGGCAGGATGGAGCAGGTGGCGTAGACCAGCAGGCCGCCCACCTTCACCATCTGGCTGTAGCGCTGCAGGATCTCCTCTTGCAGGGCGACCAGCACCGGCAGGCGCTCGGCGGTGTCGCGCCACTTGGCATCCGGGTTGCGCTTGAGCACGCCAAGGCCGGAGCAGGGGACGTCCAGCAGCACGCGATCGGCGCTTTCTTTCAGGCGCTTGACGGTCTTGCTGCTGGTGATGACCCGGGTCTCCACGTTGTGGGCACCGGCGCGGCGGGCGCGCTGCTTGAGGTTCTCCAGTTTCCACTCTTCCACGTCCATGGCCAGCAGACGGCCCTTGCCCTGCATCATGGCGGCCAGGTGCAGGGTCTTGCCGCCGGCACCGGCACAGGCGTCGATGACCCGCATGCCGGGCTTGACGTCGAGGGCCGCGGCCACCAGCTGGGAGCCGGCATCCTGCTGCTCGAAGCAGCCGTCGGCAAAGGCCTGGGTACGGAACAGGGCGGCGTCCGAGGTCACTTGCAGGGCGGTCTCCACTCCGTCGACGGGCACTGTGGTGACATGCTCTTTGGCCAGCATGGCTTGCAGCTCGTCCCGGGTGCACTTGAGGGTGTTGACCCGCAGGTAACGCTTGGGCATCCAGGCCAGGGCGGCACGCTCGGCCGGCCAGGCGTCGCCCAGTTGCTCGCTGCCGAGTTTTTCCAGCCAGGCAGGGCAGCCGTCCATCAGCACCGGGTTCTTCTTGGCCTCGGTCAGGCGGCGGCGGAACGCCTCCTCGTTGAAGCGATCCAGGGTCGGGTGGTTGGGCTGATCTATCTTGTGGAAGGCGTGCCAGCTGTGCAGCAGCGGCCAGACATTCTTCTCCGCCTGACGGACCTGGATGCCGGTGAGGAAGCAGTAGAGGCTGAGGCGGCGCAGCAGATCGCCGGTGACCAGGGCAATCCTTGCCTGTTCTTGCGGTTTGAGTTCAATGCCGGAGAAGTGACGTGCATAGGCGCGGTCGAGGGTAAGACCCTGACCCAGCACATCGTCAACGATGGCAACGACCAGATCCCCGAAACGGGGCAACAGTGGGGACTTGAGCATGAGATTAACCTTGGCCAAAGAAAGAGTGAACCGGCCCCGTCGAAGAGGGGTTCTGGAACGGACAAATCCGCGCCATGATAGGGGCTAGTCTGCATTGGTGCAACCTTCCCCATTCGGGGAATGTACAGAGGATGTTGCTGGACTAATCGGACCAGCGGGCAAATGATGCCGTGGCAGTTCAGGTGAATCCGTTTAAAAAGGAATTAAAAAGATGCAGTTGATGAAATATTCTCCGCTGGCGGTGCTGGTGGCGGGTCTGATGACGTCCGGCAACCTGATGGCCGGCGAGTGGCATACGGTCACGGCGCGGGCCACCGCCGCCGATGGGTACGAGGTGAGGGCCAGCCAGTATCGCATCGTCACCGTCTCCACCGATTACCTGGCTGCCCTGAAGGGGGGCGAGCGCCGCCTGACCCTGCCCCTGCCGGATGGCAAGGAGGTGACCTTCAGCCTGCAACCCTATGATCTGCTGCCGGCGGATCTGGCCGCCAAATATCCCGATATCCTTGCCTTCAAGGGGTACAACGAAGCGGCGCCGGGCGAGACCGGGCGCTTCGATCTCGGTCCCCAGGGATTCCACGCCATGTTCAGCCATGAAGGGAAGATGGTGTTCGTCGATCCCCTTCGCAATGGGGAAGGCTATGCCGTCTATTACCAGCAGGATGCCCACAGCCGGCTGGAAGAAGAGGCGGACAAGGTGATCGGGGGCGAGGCCAAAAAGCTGGCCCGCCAGGTGCTGGTGGATGGCAACGAGCGCAAGCGCTATGTCATCGCCATCTCGGCGGCGGGGGAGTATACCCAGTATCACGGCGGTACCGTGGAGGCGGGTCTTGGCGCCATCACCACCCTGCTCAACCGGGTCAACGAGGTCTACCAGCGTGACGTTGCGGCCGAATTCCAACTGGCCAGCGGCAACGACACCATCATCTTCACCGACGTGGCGAACGATCCCTTCAACAATGATGACGGCGATGTCGATGCCAACATGCAGGTGCAGGCCGATGCCCTGACCAAGGGGCTGGGGGCCTTCGACATCGGCCATGTGGTCAACACCGGTGGCGGCGGCCTGGCGGGACTGGGCGTACTCTGCACCCCTGACAAATCGGCGGGGATGACGGGCTCCTCCGAGCCGGTGGGGGATGCCTTCTTCATCGACTACGTAGCCCACGAGATTGGTCACCAGTTCGGGGCAGACCACACCTTCAACGGCACCACAGGCAGCTGTGGTGGCGGCAACCGGGAGGCAAGCCAGGCCTGGGAGCCGGGCAGCGGCAGCTCCATCATGGCCTATGCGGGGATCTGCGGAGACGAAGATCTGCAGCCCCACAGCGAGCCCTATTTCCACAGCAAGTCCATCGAGCAGATGCGGGCCCACATGGCCACGGAGCCAAATTGCGGCACCCCGTTGGCGCTGGTCAACAATGCGCCCCAGGTGGCGGCAGGCAATGACTACGTCATTCCTGCCAACACCCCCTTCGTGCTCAAGGGGGCGGGGGCCGATCTTGACAGCGATCCGCTGAATTACACCTGGGAGCAGATCGATCTGGGGACGGAGTCGAGCAGCCCGGCCACCATGGTGGACGACGGCAGCCGTCCGCTGTTCCGTTTCGTGGCGCCGACCAGCGTGCCGGAGCGCACCCTGCCGAGTCTCACCTCCCTGCTCACCAACACCCTGGCAATAGGGGAGGCCTGGCCTGCCACCAACCGGGACCTGAACTTCCGCCTCACGGCGCGGGACGGCAAGGGCGGTGTCGCCAGCGATGACATGAAGATCCAGGTGGTCAACACCGGCAAGGCCTTTGCCCTGACCAGCCCGGTGGTGACCCCCCTGGGGGCGGGCAAGACGCAGACCATCAGTTGGGAAGTGGCCGGCACCAATGCCGCCCCCATCAACTGCAGCAAGGTGGATCTCTTCATGACCCGGGACGAGGGGGCAAACTGGACTTCCCTTGCCAGCGGCAAACCCAACTCGGGCTCGGCGAGCGTCACCATCCCGGCGGGCCAGGATGGCACTGCCCGTTTGAAGGTGGCGTGCAGCGACAACATCTTCTTCGCCATCAGTCCCCTCAAGATCTCGGTCACCCAGCGCGGTGAAGAGGGGGGAAGCGGTGGCGGCGGTGCCCTCGGCTTCTGGACCCTGGCCCTAGCGTTGCTGGGCTGGCAGCGGAGGCGGGCATGAGACTGGCCGGGGTGCTGCTGCTCACCCTGCTCGGCGGTTGTCAGGCCGATGCAGACACCCTGGAGCAGGCGGTCAGCGCCAGCCTCGCCAGGCAGGATTACCGGCTGATCGTGCGGGCCGGGCGCGGCGAGGTGGCGCCCGGGATCGCGGCGGATCAGCAGGCGGCGGCCAAGGCCCGCTGCGGCGTGCGCTATCTCGACGGATTCGGGGATGTCATCAAGCCGGATCAGAAGGAGGCCCATGCTAGGCTGAGCGCCTATGCGGCGGACTACAACCGGCGCATGCTGGCCCATTGCCCGCCGATTGACGGCAAGCAGTAGGCTGACGGTCATCGGCATAAAGAGGGAGGCATGAGCCTCCCTCTCTTTTTGCTCCGCCATTTGGCCGCCCCGAGGCTTGTACCCATGGCGCGCTCGTCGCACAATGCCTGCACCCATCGCCGCACGGGCGGCAGAGAAAGAGAGAAGGAAAATCAAGATGATGGATGTGGCTGATCTGCGTCGCGAATACACCAGGGGTGGACTGCACCGGGCCGATCTGCCGGCCGAGCCCCTCACCCTGTTCGAGAAGTGGCTGGCCCAGGCGTGCGAGGCCAAACTGACCGATCCCACCGCCATGGTGGTGGGCACCGTGGATGCTGATGGTCAGCCCTGGCAGCGCACCGTGCTGCTCAAGCACTACGATGCCGAAGGCATGGTGTTCTACACCAACATGGGCAGCCGCAAGGCGCATCAGCTGGAGGGCAACCCCCGTATCAGCCTGCTCTTCCCCTGGCACACCCTGGACAGACAGGTACACGTGACCGGTCGGGTGGAGAAGATGAGCACCTTCGAGGTGATGAAGTATTTCCACAGCCGTCCCAAGGATAGCCAGATCGCCGCCTGGGTCTCCAAACAGTCGACCCGCATCTCGGCCCGTGGCGTGCTGGAGGCCAAGTTCCTCGAACTCAAGCAGAAGTTTGCCAATGGCGAGGTGCCGCTGCCGAGCTTCTGGGGTGGTTTCCGGGTGCGCATCGACACCGTCGAGTTCTGGCAGGGCGGGGAGCATCGTCTGCACGATCGCTTCTATTACACCCGCGAGGGGGACGGCTGGCACATCGAGCGCCTGGCGCCCTGATGAACATCGCCCGGCTCAAGAACTTCACCGAGATAGTGAAGAACAACTTCAACATCTAGGCGACGGCGGAGAAGCTCTATACCTCCCAGCCGACCCTCAGCAAGCAGATGAAGATGCTGGAAGAGGAGCTGGGGCTGGCCAGGGGAGTGGTGGCCCAGGTGGAGCAGATTGGTCAGCTTTCCCTCGGGGATCAGCTGGCCACCAGCGGGGTGCTGCGCATCGCCACCACCCACACCATGACCCGCTACAAGCTGCCGGCGGTCATTACCGAATTCTCCCGCCGCTACCCCGAGGTGAGCATCCAGCTGCATCAGGGAGCCCCTGCCCAACTGGCGCAGATGGCGCAAAACGGGGATGTGGAGATGGCCATCGCCACCGAGTCCATGCACCTGTTCGACGAGCTGGCGACCGTGCCCTGCTATCGCTGGGGGCGCAGCGTGGTGGTGCCCCACGGCCATCCGCTGCTGGACTGCCAGCCGCTGGCCATGGCGGATCTGGCCCGGTATCCCCTCATCACCTATGTGTTCGGTTTCACCGGCCGCTCCAAGATGGACAAGGCGTTCGGACGCCATGGCCTCAGCCCCCGCATAGTGCTGACGGCCACCGACAGCGACATCATCAAGCACTATGTGCGCCTGGGGATGGGAGTCGGGGTGATCGCCACCTCGGCGTTCGACGAAGGGGACAGGGAGAGCCTGGTCTGCCTCAACATCGATCATCTGATCGCCTCGAGCGTGGCCCATGTGTGCCTGCGCAGGCACGCCCACCTGCGGGACTACATGTACGACTTCATCCACCTCTATGCCCCCCATGTGAGCCGGGAGACGGTGCAGCTGGCGCTGCTCAACCAAGGAACGCCCGCCCCGTCTGCGACCCTGCCCTGGCTCTGAAGGCCGTCAGGGGGGCCAATGGCCTCTCTTTTTTGTGATAAGTGGTGTCCTGCGCTGCCTTTTCCCGGTGATCCCTCTCTCCCGGCTATCGTGGTCACCATATTGACGGCGCTCCGGGTGCCGAGCCGCAGTTCGCCATCATCCAGCATGGCCTCGGGGTGCGGCAGTCCCCTTGCTGCTTAGGGGGTCGGGTCGTCAGATTGACGAAGGTCTGGGCACCGATCAGCAGGCAGTCATCATCCGGGTAGTAGGGGATTGACGTGGTGCTGGTAGTGGCAGATCCCCCTGGCCCGTCAGTCGACCCTGGTCGCCAGATTGACGAAGATCTGGGCTCCCACCAGCAGGCAGTCGTCGTCCAGGTAATAGGGGTTCGCGTGCAGGTAGTTGCAGATCCCCTTGGCCTGATTGCCGCTGCCGAGGAAGAACATGGCCCCCATGCGGCTTGGCGTGGCGTTGATCATGTAGCTGAAGTCCTCGCTGCCGGTCATGGGCTGGCCCTTTGCGTTGATCCCGTCGCTGGACAACACCTCCGAGGCGGCTTGTTGCAGGCGCTCGCAGGCCTGGGGGTGGTTCTCCACTGCCGGGTAGCCGGCATGGACCATGGTGGTCTTGAAGCCGCGCAGCTCGCTCTGGGCGATGATGTCCCTGAAGCTGTTTTTCAGGATCTGGTCGGTTTCGGCGTCCATGGCGCGGATGGTGCCACGGGCCTGCACATGATCGGCGATGGCGTTGGGAATGGTGCCGCCGTTGATCATGCCGCAACCAAAGACCGCCGGGCTGAACGGGCTGGTGCGCTTGGCGACGATGTAGTCCATATCCTCGATGATCCGCACCGCCTCCCGGATGGCATCCAGCCCCTTGTGGGGGGTGGAGCCGTGGGCGGAGATGCCGTGCACATCGAGCGTCCAGGCAGACCCCCAGGAGGACATGACCCCCTGGTTGAACTTGATGGTGCCCGTCTCCATGGCGCCGTCGTTGTGCAGGGCATAGACCTCGTCCACCCCCTTCATGCAACCAAGCTCCACCATCTTTTCGGCACCGGGGACGCGCATGTCCTCTTCCGCCATCTGGAAGATGAAGCGGACGTTGTATCGCAGGCGATCGCGGTTGGCGGCCAGAAACCTGGCGGCGGTCAGAGCGATCGCCATGTGGGAGTCGTGGCCGCAGTTGTGGGCCATCCCCTCATGGGTGGATTTGAACGCCACCTCGCTCATGTCGTGCATCTCCAGGCCATCCATGTCGGCACGAAAGGCAATGGTGGGCAGGGCAGGGTCGACCGCCAGATCCCCGTGAAAACCGGTGAAGCCGGGATACAGGGTGATCCTGTAGCCGAACTCTTCCATCAACCCACGGCAGTAGGCAGAGGTCTTGAACTCGGCCCCGGAGTATTCCGGGATGCGGTGCAGGTGGTGGCGCACTTCGTAGCTGAAGTCGCGCAGGGCCAACAGGTCAGGTTCGATATGGTAGTGGTTCATCAGATGATCCCTTGAATGGAGAAACCGAGCTGGGCAACCAGGGAGGCGCCAAAGAAGCAGCAGGTGGAGACGATCATGAAGATGAGGATCACTTTCCACGACATCTTCTTGAGCTCCTCCAGCTGACCGCCCACCGAGAGGCCGGCGAAGGCCAGGAGCGGCACGCAGCAGGAGAGGAAGGAGATCTTGGCCACGGCATCGATGAAGAGGCCGCGCACCGGCGTCTCCGGCAGGCAGATGAGAATGCCGATGATGGTGGCATAGGCAAAGGCCGGCAGGGAGGAGGGCAGATAGCGCTTGGTCACCAGGGAGGCGAACACCACCAGGGACATGGCGACGAAGCTGTCCCCCATCTGCCACAGCGGCAGGCCCGAGGTCAGGGTCTGGGTGAACATGGCCAGCAGGATCGCCAGGAAGACGAAGCGCATATCCATCACGATGCTTTTCATGCTTTCTCTCCTTTGGCGGTCAGGGCATAGATTTTTTCAGCGAGCGGCAGACCCAGATAGGTGAGGGAGAGCGCCCCCAGGGCCGACGAGAGCAGATTCGAGGCGGCGGCGATGCTGAGCACCTGCTGGGCCATCGCCTCGTCGAGGCCGTTGATGAGGGCACCGGAGGCGGCGCTCAGCATGGAGCCGGATCCCACGCCGGAACCGGCGGCCAGGGCCAGGGGATGCAGCCCCGTGAGGGGGGCAATGCTGCCAAGCACGCTGAACCAGAGGGTGCCGATGACGGAGCCGCACAGGTAGATGGCGAGCACGCCGATGTACTCCTGGGAGCCGGTGCCGAACTTGCCCTGGATCACCGCGACCGAGGGTTCACGGCTGATGGAGGAGCAGGCCCCGATGGCGCGGCGGCCAAAGCCGAACTTCACCGCCAGCGGAATGGCGATGAGGATGGGCAGGAGGTTGCCTATCTCCTGCAGGAAGAGCGGTACGCCGACGCTCAGGATCATCTTGAGGTTGGGGATGATCATCCCCGCATACTGGGTCCCGAGGATCAGCAGGCTGAAACCCACCATCTTGCCGCAGAAGCCCTCTTCTCGCTCGGTGAAGAGCCTCTTCCAGCCGGGGATGCGATCCTTGACGGGCTTGGCGGAGACGATCATGCCGATGATGACGGCAAAGAGCATGGGCAGGATGGGGATGATGGCGATGCCGAGTCTGATCTCCTGCTTCCCAATGAGGGATTGGGCCACGAAGATCAGCAGGGCGGTCGCCAGGGTACTGACTACTACCGTTTTGAGTGGGCTGGTTGGCTGCATAGTGTGTTCTCTTGTTATCCGTTGTCCTTCATGGGCGTCTTTGGTCGCGCCATGATGGGGGCATGATAGGAAGCGAGGAGGGGAAGGAATGTGACCGCCATCAAGTCAGCCATATGGCATTTTTTCATGGGGTATGCCGTTTAACCATGGTAAACATATGGTTTAACAACTCATTGGTAGCTGCTTATGCTGCCTCAGACAGGAGTGTGGTGCCGCCCGGGCACCCGGTGCCTGATCCGGGGGGGCGGATGTGGGGGAAGGAATGGATCTGTTGATCGAGGGTGCGCTCTGGCGCCCCTCCTGGCAAGCGGCGTTGCAGGCCTGGCAGCACCGGGGAAACCGCTGGTGGCTGCTGCTTGGCAAAGGGGAGGCGAGGGAGATGGCACCCTGGTCTGTCAGCCCGCCAGATGGCATTCTCCGTGCCCGCGACCTGCTTGCCGCCTGGCTGGGTGAGGCCGCCTCCCCGCTGATGGCGACACAGCCGGACCGGCAGATCCTGATCGCTGCCTCCGGCTCCCTGCTGACCCTGGCCAGAGAGAGCGGCCTGCTCACCCTGGGGCCCGCGGGGGCGGATCATCGCCTCGGTGCCGATGACGACCTTGGGGTTGCCCTGCAACGCCTGCTTGCCCGCCGCCTGATGACCCCGGTGCTGCGCGAGCCTGGCGGGCAGGACGCGCTGGTGCTGCGCCCCCTGCTGCCCGGCGATGAGAGCGCCATCCTGCGTTATTGTTCGGATGCGGCGCTCGCCCGCTATACCCTCAACATCCCCCACCCCTATTCGCCGGAGGCGGCGCGGGACTGGCTTGCCCTGAGCGGGCGCAAGGCTGCTCTCGGGCTGGGATGCACCTGGGCCCTGACTCTGCCCCAGGGGCGTGGAGACGAGCCCGCTCCCCTGGTCGGCACCCTCTCCCTGCACTGGCACGGGGAGCTGGCATGGTGGGTCGGCGTGCCCTGGCAGAACAGGGGGCTGGCCACCCGGGCCGCGAGCCTGGTCAGGGCGTTTGCCTTCGAACAGTGGCGCCTGCCTGCCCTCACCGCCCGCCACATGCCGGGCAACCTCGCCTCAGGCCGGGTGATGGAAAAGACTGGCATGCACCATGACGGGCGTCGGCCAGATCCGGCCGATGGCGCCCTCGAGCTCGATCACTGGCGGCTGGATCGCCCGGCGCGCCTGACGGATGCACGCAAAGAGGCGCTGGCCCCCTGGCTGGATGACGAGGAAGTGGTCGTGGCCATACTGCACGATGAGGGGGTGGCGCTCTTCATGGCGGGGGAGGCGACAGAGGGCGAGCAGACACTCAGCGGGCTGACGGTGCGGCGCTATCCCCTGGCCATGCTGGCGCCAGAGGCACCCGGGGTGCAGGCCCATGGTGGTGGCGCCCTGCTCAAGGAGTGCGGGGATCTGGGCCTCGCCTATCTGCGGCGATTGCGACAGCCTGACGACGGACGCTGATGGCTTGCGCAAGGGCGGTCATCGCGAAGCCTGGTGCGGGGTCTGTCAGGCGTTTTCCTGAGTCCGCCCTCCCATTTTCAGACAAAGGCAGTGAAGAGGCGCCCCACTTCTGTGGAATAATGGCCGCCCTGCTGTACGAGGAGTAACGCTGTATGTTGAGAACCGAGCGTCCCGGCGACATGCTGCCAGTCTATGAGCTGGTGAGTGCCGCCTTTGGTCGTCCCGACGAGGCCGAACTGGTCAACCGCCTGCGAGAATGTGGGGCCGCCGTGGTCACCATGGTCGAGGAGGAAGAGTACGAGTTCATGGGGCACCTGATGCTGAGCCCGATCACCATTGAGGGACAGGAAGGGCCCTGGCTGGGACTGGCACCCGTGGCCGTGCATCCCGACTGGCAGGGACAGGGCATTGGCTCGGATCTGGTGCGGGAAGGGCTGGACACGGCACTGGAGATGGACTGGAAGGCGGTGGTGGTGCTCGGGGATCCCGCCTACTACGCCCGTTTCGGTTTTCGGCCTGCCAGCGACTTCGGCCTGCACTGCATCTACGAGGTGCCGACGGAGTGTTTCATGGCGATGGAGTTGCAACCCGGCGGGCTCGACGGGGTAAGGGGCGAGGTGCTCTATCACCCCTTGTTTGACGAGCTGGAAGAAGAGCCGGCATCGGACGAGTGAACAAGAAGGTGATGAAACGATGCCGCCCCCAGGGGCGGCATCTGTTTTTATGGCGAGGGGATACACGCCACGGGGCTTAAATGGACTGCTGCTTGGCCTCGTACATCGCCTTGTCGGCCGCCCCGATGAGTTGTTCGGCCGTGAGGAAACTCTCGTTGCCGGTCACGCAGATGCCGATGCTGATGGAGTACTCGGGGTAGGAGGTGCTGAAGGCCGCCTCGATGCGATCGCTGATGTGCAGGGCGGTGGCCTTGCTGGCCTCGGGCAGGATGACACAGAACTCGTCCCCTCCGATCCGGCAGGGGAAGTCCGTGTTGCGGCAGCTATCCGAGATGGCCCGCCCCAGGGTCTGCAGGACTTCATCCCCCTTGACATGGCCAAAGGTGTCATTGATGAACTTGAACTTGTTGACGTCGATGTAGATCACCGACAGGTAGGTCTTGCGACGGACGGCTGTATTGAGCTCGCGAACGATGGCGCGCAGCATGGCCCGCTTGTTGTAAAGCTCGGTGAGGGGATCGCGCTCCGCATGGGCACTCAGGATCTTGGACTTCTCCTCCAGCTCGCGGGCATAAGCTTCCATCCGTTTCTTGGCATTCTCGACGGCGCTGAGCAGGGTGCCGATATAGGTATCAAACACCAGCGCCGTGTCGAAGCTGATGAGCTTGTCGAGGGCGCGCAACACCTGCGGTAACTCTGTCTGATCGGGCATGTGGGCGATTAGCACGTCTTCCACCAGATATTTGAGAGTGCAGCTGGCGGAGAGGTAGAGCTTGGGTTCCACACCGATCCGCTTGTGCACCAGGCCGATGCGCAGTCGGCTGTTGACATAGGTGTGATCGTAATGGCCGGAGAAGAGATCCTGAATGTAGCGTCGCTGGGCACTGCGCAGTCGCCGCAGGGTGTCGGAGTCGCCGATCAGCAGGGCAATCTCATCAAACTCCGTCTGTTTCTCGTAAAACTTCTCGACGATGCTGTCGAGATGCTGCTCGATGATGGGCTGCTGCTGCGCGAGAAGATCCAGCTCGGCCTGGGTCAGCTTGAAGAGATCCATCCTGTACTGGATCTCGACCTCATTGATGTTGAATTGTTCAAGCAATGTTTTCTCAATCAACATGGTTACCTCATGTCTCCGGGCCGGGTGCCGGGGGATGGCGATTATCGTCTTCTTCTGGTCATTGCCTGGTGGAAGCCGGCGTCCACCGATGCCCATGGTCCTGCGAAATGTGTCGAATGAAGCAGCACACTAATACTATCTAGCTGTTTTTATTAAAAAACAATATGCCGTATGAGGAATGTGTCCCCGGGGGAGCACAAGTCATGTACTTGTCAATTCTCCTCGCTTTGTCTTGCAGAAGCGGCGTGCCCCCTTCTGCTACTGTCAATCGAGCCTCTTGCCTGGCAACACGCCATGACAAGAAGGGTCTGCCGCCGTCCTGCTTGTCAGCCCCAAGGCGACAGGATAGGGGACCCGGGTGCGCCGGGCCTCACCACGGATCACTGCGCCAGCGACTTGAGCTGCTGCTTGGTGGGCGGGTTGTCCCAGTCGATGGGGCCGTGGGTGAAGCGGTACTGCAGCCTTGGCAGGCTGAGCTCCAGCCACTCCTCCCGGAAGTAGGCATAGCCCAGATCCCAGTCAGGATCGTTGGCCCAGCCGGTCTGCAGGAAGTGGAGCCGGGTGCCCTGGCCTTCCGGCACGAAGCGCAAGCTGACCTGGGTCTTCTGCTGGCGGATATGGGGGAAACTCGGGGGGAAATTCCAGCTGAAACTCAACAGATCATGGGGCATGACCGCCATCACGCGGCACCCTTCGCTGCCACGCTCGCCGAGGGGAGCATCGGGTCTGAAATAGATTTCGAACGGTCCATTGGGTTCCGGCACCATGAGGCACTCCGGTGCCAGGAAGCTGCGCAGGCCGCTCTCCGTGGTCCAGGCATGCCAGACATCGTCAATGTGGGCGGGTATCAGAATACTGCCTTCAATTTGCTTGTTATCCATAAATCAGTGAACCTCAAACCAGTCATGGACGGGACCTCGGCAGTATAGCCCCTGAGGCGATAAAATAGGCAGCCCTGTGTCACACGGTTACGTATTCAAGAGGGTCCACATTGCCGATTTGACAGCACGGCGGGATCCATCGAGAGTGGGAAGCGACAAGCACGCAACGCAAGGATGGTGTCATGATCAGAATGATGACGGAAGCTGACGAGCCCATGCTGGCGCAGCTCTTCCTCAAGGGAAGGCGCCAGGCCTTCCATTGGGTTGATCCCGCCCTGTTCCGGCTCGAGGATTTTGCCGAGCAGACCCGGGGCGAGGAGATCTGGGTGGCGGAGAAAGGGGGCAGCCCGTGCGGATTCGTCTCCATCTGGGGGGCCGAGAGCTTCGTGCATCATCTCTACGTGGTGGCGGACTGGCACGGGCAGGGCATGGGGCGGGCCTTGCTTGCCGCCGGCTTGGCCGGGTACCCCTCCCCGGCCTCCCTCAAGGTGGCCATGCGCAACACCACGGCGATGGCTTTCTATCATCGCCTGGGCTGGGAGAACACCGAAGAAACGGGTCATTGCGACATCACGGGGCCCTGGCGCAGGCTGGTGTTGACGCCCGATGACGCAGGGGAATAAGCCGCTGGCAGACTGCGGCAACCGCACCGCACATTGATCTCCAGCCCTGGCAGGGCATAAAGAAGCCACTTCGCGGGAAGTGGCTCTTCAACACATCGGGGGAGGACAGACCTTCCCCTAGTCAGCGGATGATCACAGGGCCGCCACGGCCTCTCTTACCAGGGCGGCCAGCTCTTCCCACCTGCCCTCGTCGATGAGCTTGGCCGGCACCATCCAGGTGCCGCCGCAGGCGATCACGGCATTCAGCCCCAGATACTCCTTCAGATTGGCCGGCGTCACGCCGCCGGTGGGCATGAAGCGCACCGGATAGACGGCGCCCAGGGCCTTGAGCATGGCGGTGCCGCCAGACTGCTCTGCCGGGAAGAACTTGAGGTGGCGCAGCCCCATCTCCATGGCCTGCTCCACCAGGCTGGGGTTGTTGACCCCGGGGATGATGGTGACGTTCTTGTCCAGACAGTACTGCACCGTGGTCGGGTTGAAGCCGGGGCTGACGATGAAGTCGGCGCCCGCCGCAACGGCCGCATCCACCTGCTCGCGGTTGAGCACGGTGCCGGCCCCGATCAGCAGATCCGGGTAGGCCGCACGCATCTGGCGGATGGCCTCGGCGGCGGCGGGGGTGCGGAAGGTCACCTCGGCGGCGGGCAGGCCATTTTCCACCAGCACCCGGGCGAGAGGGACGGCCTGGGCAGCATCTTTCAGCGCGATGACGGGGATCACCTTGAGGGCTTCGAGGCGGGCGATGAGATCAGACATGGTGCGTTTCCTTGAGTGATGGCATGTGGGAGGGGGGAATGATGGCCCCCGGATACTGGATAACGGCCGCCGCCAGGCGGTGGCCTGCCCGGGCGGCGTCGGTGACGTCGGCCCCTTGCAGGCGTGCTGCGAGATAACCGGCGCTGAAGGAGTCGCCCGCCGCCGTGGTGTCGATCACCTGTTCGGCGGACAACCGCAGGGCGGCGATTTCGATCCGCTGCGCTGCCGTGACCACCAGGCAAGGCTCAGAGCCGCGCTTGACGACGATCTCGCCCACCCCGAAGCCCTGGCTGCGGGCGAGGCAGGTTTCTACCTCCGCGTCGCCCCAGAGTGCCTGCTCGTCATCCAGGGTCAGCAGGGCGATGTCCGCCAGGCGCAGGATGGCGGTGTAGGCCTCTTTGGCGGTCTCCTTGTCTTGCCAGAGGCGGGGGCGGTAGTTGTTGTCAAAGGCAATTCTGGCCCCCCGGGCGCGCGCTGCGGCGAGTCCTTCCAGCAGGCGCTGGCGCGAGACGGGCGGCAGTATGGCCAGGCTGATGCCGCTCACGTAGACAAGATCGCACTGGCCCAGGGCGGCGAGAATGGCCTCGCCCTCGGGTTGCGCCAGCCAGTAGCGGGCGGCGGCGTCGCTGCGCCAGTAGGTGAACGAGCGCTCGCCGTCGGCCGCGGTGTCGATGAGATAGAGACCAGGGGCCTTGTCAGCCAGGCGCTGCACCCAGTCGGTGTGGATGCCCTCTTGCTGCCAGGCGGCCAGCATCTGGCTGCTGAACCCGTCCTGGCCAAGGGCCGTGACATAGTGCACCGCGAACGCCTGGCTCCCCAGGCGGGCGAGATAGAGGGCGGTGTTGAGGGTGTCGCCCCCGAAACCTTGTGCCAGCAGGCCTTGCCCGGCTCGGCGCAGCTCCACCATGCATTCGCCGATAACGGCTATCTGTCGGGTCATGGTTTCGACTCCTTGCAATCGTTACAGGGGGTTCGCCAGGGGATGACGCCACATGCGATACATGGTGTGGCAGTTGACGAACAGGAAGGTGGTCTCAATCAGGCTGCCGCCGATGGAGCCGATCAGTATGTTGTGGCTGGTCCAGCACAGGCCGCCCGCCAGCATGCACAGCCGCAGCGCCAGCCCGCGGGCCCGGAACAGGCCCCAGGTGCCGATGGTGGTGCCGATGATGGGGAGCCACTGCACCGCACTGGTGATCCCGGGGATGCCCAGCACCCACACCAGCACGAGGAAGAAGAGCATCACCCAGGGGCTGCGGGTGCGCCCCGAGGCGATGGTGCGACCACAGCTGAGGGCGGCGCTGAGAGCCGCCGTGCTGGCACCCATTAGCAGGAAGTGGACCGCGATGGCTCCCTGGTAGAGACACAGCCGCCAGCGAAAGCGGCTGTCGTCCCGTTGCAGGAAGGCGCTCACCCCGACCAGCATGGCGGCAAGGCCGATGCCTTGCGCCAGGGGCTGCTGTTCAATCAGGGTCCAGACCGGTTGCAGCCAGCCAAGCTCGAGACTCACAGGGTGACACCACTCTTGAAGATGGCCAGCTCCCGGAAGTCGTTGCGCTCGTTGCAGGTCGGCTTGCCGTTGGCGATGTCGACGATGAGGTCGATGAACTGGGCGAGCAGGCTGCTCATGGGGGTGCCCTCAATCAGGGTGCCGGCATTGAAGTCGATCCAGTGCGGCTTGCGCCTGGCCAGATCGCTGTTGGTGGCGAGCTTGACCGTGGGGGCCGGGCCACCGTAAGGGGTGCCGCGCCCGGTACTGAACAGCACCATGTGGCAGCCTGCGCCGGCCAGGGCGCTGGTGGCGACGGCGTCGTTGCCCGGGGCGCTCAGCAGGTTCAGCCCGGGGCGCTGCAAGCGGGCGCCGTAGGGCAGCACGTCCACCACCTGGCTGTGCCCCGCCTTCTGGGTGCAGCCGAGGGACTTCTCCTCCAGGGTCGAGATGCCGCCCGCCTTGTTGCCGGGGGAGGGGTTCTCGTAGATGGGTTGCTGGTGGTCGATGAAGTACTGCTTGAAGTCGTTGACCATCTGCACCGTCTTGTCGAAGGTCTGCTCGTCCTGGCAGCGGGACATCAGGATGCGCTCGGCGCCAAACATCTCCGGCACCTCGGTCAGCACCGAGCTGCCCCCGTGCTGGATCACGTAGTCGGAGAAGCAGCCGAGCAGCGGGTTGGCGGTGATCCCGGAGAGGCCGTCCGAGCCGCCGCATTCCAGCCCGAATTTGAGCTCGCCGAGCCGACCGGGTTGGCGCCTGTCTTGCTGCATCTGCGCGAGCAGCTCGCGCAGCAGCCCCAGCCCGTGCTCCACTTCGTCATCGTGCTGCTGGCACACCATGAAGCGCACGCGGGCGGCATCGACGGGGCCCAGGGTCTCCCTGAAGGCGGCGATCTGGTTGTTCTCGCAGCCCAGCCCCACCACCAGAACCCCCCCCGAGTTGGGGTGATGCACCAGGTTTTGCAGCAGGGTGCGGGTGTTGAGGTGATCCTGACCGAGTTGGGAGCAGCCGTACTGGTGGCTGAACAGGTGCACCCCGTCGATGGCGCCGAGATCGGTGTCGCGCTCGAGCTGTTGCTTCATCTGTTTGGCGAGGGCGTTGACGCAGCCCACGGTGGGCAGGATCCACAGCTCGTTGCGAATGCCGACCTGGCCGTCGTGGCGGCGGTAGACCTGGATCTCCCGGTCCGGCAGCGCGGTGCTGACGTCGATGAGCTCCGGCTGGTAGCTGTACTCGTCGAGATCGCTGAGGTTGGTGGCCAGGTTGTGGTGATGGATATGTTCTCCCGCCGCGATGGCGCGGGTGGCGTGGCCGATGGGCAGACCGTACTTGATGATCTGATCCCCTTCAGAGAGGGCCACCAGCGCCAGCTTGTGGCCGCGGGGGAGGGGGTCGCTCAGAGTGAAGGCAACACCTTCGTGCGCTATCTGCTCGCCAGCGGCGAGCTCTCTCAGGGTCACCAGCACATTGTCGGCGGGGTGGATGCGAATCACGGCTTGCATGGTCACTCCTTAGCAGCAGGCGGCCAGCGCCGCGCGCAGGCCCTGCTCGCGGATCCGGGTCAGGCAGAGATCTACCCGCTCGACCAGGCCGGGCACCTCGCACAGGGACTGGCCCCAGTGGGCCTCCTGGCCGAGCACCTCTTGCACCAGGGCGCGCTGGGGGATCTCGCCGCGCTCCACCGCAGGCCAGAAGCGGGCGTAGGCGTCGAGCCAGGGTTGATCGTCCTGCAGCGGATAGGCGTGTCCGTTGCGCTCCCCGCGATAGAAGGCGAGCAGGGCGGCGAGGGCAAAGCTCAGGCGCGGCGCCAGGGTGCCCTGCTGCTGTTGATAGGTCAGCAACTGCGGCAGCAAACGGGTGCGGAACTTGGTCATGCCGTTCAGGGCGATGGAGAGCAACTGGTGCTTGATGAAGGGATTGCGAAAGCGCCCCTGCACGTCGCGGGCGAAGGAGAGCAGCTCTTCTTGCGGCAGGCTCAAGGTCGGCACTATCTCATCGCGCATGATGCGCTCGACGAACTTGCCAATCTCCTCGTCGGCCATGGCCTCGCCCACCGTGTCGAGCCCGGCCAGGAAGGCGACCGGCACCAGGGCGGTGTGGGCGCCGTTGAGGATGGCGACCTTGCGCTCCTTGTAGGGCTTGATGTCGTCGACGATGAGGATGTTGAGTGCCTGCCCGGCGGGCAGCTGATCGAGGCAGAGGGCGCTCGCCAGCCATGCAGGCCCCTGGATCACCAGCAGGTAGAAGTGCTCGGCGGTGACCACGAACTGATCCTGATAGCCAAATTGCGTCTGCAGCTCGGCGTGCTCGTCCCGGGGGAAGCCGGTGACGATGCGATCCACCAGGGTGGAGCAGAAGGTGTTGTGTTCGCGCAGCCAGGTCTGGAAAGCGTCTGGCAACTGCCACTGGGCGGCGTAGCGCAGCACCAGCTCGCGCAGGGCGTCGCCGTTGTAGTCGATGAGCTCGCACGGCAGCAGCACCCAGCCCTTGTCGGCGGCGCCGTCAAAGTGACTGAAGCGCTCGAACAGCAAGCGGGTCAGCTTGGCCGGGAAGCTCGCGGGCGGAGCGTCGTCGAACTGGTCGTCGGCGTGATAGCTGATCCCGGCTTCCGTGGTGTTGGAGAAGAGGAAGCGGATATCCGGGTTGCGCGCCAGTGCCAGCACCTCGTCGAACTGGCGATAGCAGCTCAGTTCGCGGTTGACGCTGCGGATCAGGCGCTGGGTGCTGATGGCCTTGCCGGACTCGTCCAGCCCGCGGATGACGGTGGTGTAGAGGCCGTCCTGAGTGCTCAGGCTGGGGGGAAAGTCGCTGTCGATGGGGCGCACAATGACCACGCCGGCGTCGAGGCGGGTGTGCTCGTTGAGCAGGTCCAGCTGCCAGTCGATGAAGGCGCGCAGGAAATTCCCCTCGCCAAACTGGATCACGCGGTCCGGATATTGGGCCCCCGGGAAGGCATCACGATTCAGGCGTTGCATCTTGTTGTGGTCCTCATGGGGCTGTGCCCCTGTGGCGGATATGGATGATGGGCGCGGTTTGACCCATGGAATGGTCCGCTCCGGCGGCGGGACATGCCCGCCGCCTCATTTTTTATTTCTGGTCAGTTCAGCTCGATGGCGAAGTAGTCGCGGGCGTTGTGGAAGCAGATGTTCTCCACCATCTGGCCCAGCAGCGCGAGATCGGCCGGGGCCTCACCGTCCGCGACCCAGTGCCCGATCATGCGGCACAGGATGCGGCGGAAGTATTCGTGACGGGTGTAGGAGAGGAAGCTGCGGCTGTCGGTCAGCATGCCGACGAAGCGACTGAGCAGGCCGAGCTGGGCGAGCTGGGTCATCTGGCGCTCCATGCCATCCTTCTGATCGTTGAACCACCAGCCCGAGCCGAACTGCATCTTGCCGGGAAGGTTGTCCCCCTGGAAGTTGCCGATCATGGTGCCGAGCACCTCGTTGTCCCTCGGGTTCAGGCAGTAGAGGATGGTCTTGGGCAGCGTCCCTTGCGCGTCCTGGGCGTCGAGCAGGCGGGAGAGCGCCTTGGCCACGGGAGCGTCGTGGATGGAGTCAAAGCCGGTGTCCGGCCCCAGGGTCAGCAGGCGGCGGCTGTTGTTGTTGCGCAGCGCCCCGATGTGGTACTGCTGCACCCAGCCGCGCCTGTGGTATTCGCCCGCCAGATAGAGCAGCACGGCGGTCTTGAAGGCGGCCACATCGGCGCTCTCCAGTACGGCACCCCCCAGACGGCGGGTCAGCATGGCGTCGAGCGCCTGTTCGCCGGCCTGGCCGAAGGGCACTTCGTCCAGGGCATGGTCGGCAATCTTGCAGCCGTGTGCGGCGAAGTGATTCAGCCGCACGCCGAGGGCCCGGGTCAGATCGGCAAAGGTGCGGATCTGGATGTCGCTGACCCGGCCAAGCTCGGCCAGGTAGTCAGCAAAGCCATGGGCGTCGATGTTGAACGCCTTGTCCGGACGCCAGCTCGGCAGCACCTTGATGTCGAAGCCGCCGTCGGCCGCGATGGCGGCGTGGTGGCGCAGATCGTCGACGGGATCGTCCGTGGTGCCCACCATCTTGACGTTCATCTGTTTCATGATGCCGCGGGCCGAGAAGTCGGGCTGGGCCAGCTTGTCGTTGCACTGGTGCCAAATGGCCTGTGCGGTCTGCGGCCCCAGCAGCTGGCCCGTGATGCCAAAGGGCCGCTTGAGCTCGAGATGGGTCCAGTGATAGAGGGGGTTGCCGATGGTGTGGGGCACGGTGCGGGCCCAGGCCTCGAACTTGGCGTAGTCGTCGGCATCCCCGGTGCAGAAGCGTTCATCCACTCCGTTTGAGCGCATGGCGCGCCACTTGTAGTGATCCCCCTTGAGCCAGATCTCATACAGGTTGGCGAAGCGGTGATCCTCGGCAATCAGCTGGGGCGGCAGGTGGCAGTGATAGTCGAAGATGGGCTGTCCGGCGGCGAAGCCGTGATAAAGCTGGCGCGAGAATTCGGTATCCAGCAGAAAGTCATCGGTCATGAAGGCGGTCATTCGCTTGCTCCCTACGAGAGTGCTCGGTGAAGTGGAGATAGTTGTTGGACCAATTATTCTCATTGCCAGACATCTCGTCCAGTCACCATATTGAAAAAACACCGGTCGGCTCACAAAATCGTCGAATTAAACCATTTTGAGTCTCAAAGAGGGCCTTCAATGGTGCCTAACAGGGTGAGAAAGAGCGGGAAAGAGGATGAAGAGGCTGGATGAGAGGTTTGTATGACACCTTTTTAATCTTGTGGATCGGGAAAATGTGACCTGCGTTGGGTTTATCACAGCCCATTTGTGGGGGTATGCCGTTTTTGTGATGGTTCTCAACATTCATAGATGTTCTACCAATTACAGTGTGCATCACAAAGATGTAGGACATTAAGACTGACTCCTCAGGGAAGAGGTCTAGCAGATAAACGCACACACTTGAGGTCCCGCTCCAATGAAAATGAAAACCATCGCCGCCGCCATCCTGATGGCCGCCCCCCTGGCCCTGACAGCCTTCTCTTCCCATGCCATGGAGAGAGTGACGCTGAAGCTGGCCCATAATCTGGACACCAACCATGTGGTACACCAGGCGCTGGCCCAGATGGCCAAGGAGATCAGCACCGCCTCCGACGGCAAGATGAAGCTGCGCATCTACCCGGGTGGCCAGATGGGCGGTCCCCGTGAGACCCTGGAGTTGCTGCAAAACGGCGCCCTGGACATGACCAAGGCCAGTGCCAGCGAGATGGAACCCTTCTCGCCCGCCTTCTCCATCTTCAGCCTGCCTTACCTGTTCAAGGATCAGGCCCACTTCAACAAGGTTATTTACGGCCCCGTGGGCGAATCCATGATGGCCCAGACCCGTGACAAGGGCTTCGTTTCCATCGCCGCCTACGTGGCGGGGACCCGCAGCTTCTACGCCAACAAGCCTATTCACACCCCGGCCGACATGAAGGGGATGAAGATCCGGGTGGTCGCGACCCCCACCACCATCAAGCTGATCGAACTGCTGGGTGCGGCCCCGGCCCCGATCCCCTTCGGTGAGGTCTACACCGCACTGCAGCAAGGGGTCATCGACGGCGCCGAGAACAACGAGCCCTCCTACGTGCAGACTCGTCATGTCGAGGTGGCCAAGTTCTACGCCGAAGATCAGCACACTTCTGTGCCCGATTTCCTGGTGATCTCGAGCAAGGTGCTGGACAAGCTTTCCGACGAACAGAAGGCCATCCTCACCACTGCCGCCAAGCACTCGGAAACCTACGAACAGGAGCTGTGGGACAAGGAGGTCGCGGCATCTCGCAAGCAGGCGACCGACGCGGGGGCCACCTTCATCCAGGTCGACAAGGAGGCTTTCCGCACTGCGCTGGCCCCCCTGTATGACGATTTCCGCAAGGATCCGGTACGCGGTGAGTGGCTCACCAAGATCGAGAATGAAGCCGGTCAGTAATCATGAGGGGAGGGCGACGAGATCGCCCTCCCGGGAGAACCGCAATGCGTCTTGAAAAGTTCAAGCAACCCATCGACAGGTTGCTCGCCGGGTTTACCGTCGCCGTGATGGCCATGCTGGTAGTCTGCGTGGTCTGGCAGGTGTTCAGTCGCTACGTGCTGGCACAGCCGAGCACCATGACCGACGAGATAGCCCGCTTCAGCATGATCTGGGTGGGATTGCTGGGAGCGGCCTACGCCACCGGCAAGCGTCGCCACCTCAGCATCGACCTGTTCGTTTCCGACCTCAAGGGAGGGCGCAAGCTCGCCAACCAGCTGTTCGTGGATCTCTGCGTGCTGCTGTTTTCCAGCGGCGCCATGGTGTGGGGCGGCCTGACCCTGGTGACCAAGGTCTACAGCACCGGCCAGGTCTCCCCGGCCATGCAGTTGCCGATGGCCTATGTCTACGCCGTGCTGCCCCTGAGCGGCCTCATCATCAGTTATTATTGTGTGCTCTTCATGCTGGAGACCCTGCTCGACAGTCTGGCGCCCACCCCCGATCTTGCCCCCTCAGAGGAGAACATCTGATGGATTGGACCATAGCCCTGGTCATGTTCGGCTCCTTCTTCGTGTTGGTGTTCGCGGGCGTGCCCATCTCTTTCTCCATCGGCCTGGCGACCCTGGCCTCCGGCATGATGATGCTGCCGATGGAAACCATCCTTGCGGTGGTCGGCCAGAAGATGGCCACCGGCCTCGACAGCTTCTCCCTGCTGGCGATCCCCTTCTTCATCCTGGCGGGGACCCTGATGAACTGCGGCGGCATCGCCCAGCGGCTCATCAATTTCTCCCAGGTGCTGGTGGGCCGCATGCCGGGCTCGCTCGGCCACGTGAACGTCATGGCCAACATGCTGTTCGGCTCCATCTCGGGATCGGCGGTGGCAGCCGCGGCCGCGGTGGGTGGCACCATGGCCCCCATGCAGAAGAAGTCCGGCTATGATCCGGCCTATTCGGCGGCCATCAACGTGACCTCCTGCATCACGGGTCTGCTGATCCCGCCCTCCAACGTGCTCATCATCTATGCCCTGACCGCCGGCGGCATCTCGGTGGCCACCCTGTTCATGGCCGGTTACGTCCCCGGCATCCTGATGGGGCTCAGCATCATGGCCGTGGGAGCCATCATCGCCAAGCGCCGTGGCTACCCGGTTGCGGAGCGACCCTCCTTTGCCATGGTGATGCGCGCCTTCTGGGATGCCATCCCCAGCCTGCTGCTGGTGGTGGTGGTCATGGGCGGGATCCTGGGGGGCATCTTCACCGCCACCGAAGCCTCCGCCATCGCCGTGGTCTACACCTTCGTGCTCTCGGTGCTCATCTACCGCGAAGTGAAGTTCAAGGATCTGCCGGCCATCATGCTGGACTCGGTCATCACCACCGCCATCGTGCTGCTGCTGATCGGCATCTCGGTGGGCATGTCCTGGGCCATGACCAATGCGGACATCCCCTACACCATCAGTGACGCCTTGATGAATGTCTCCGATAACCCTCTGGTCATCCTGCTCATCATCAACGTGATCCTGCTCATCGTGGGCGTCTTCATGGACATGACTCCGGCGGTGCTGATCTTCACCCCGATCTTCCTGCCCATCGTCACCGAGCTCGGCATGGATCCGGTCCACTTCGGCATCATGATGATCTTCAACCTCTGCATCGGGCTCTGTACACCGCCGGTGGGCAGTGCGTTGTTTGTGGGGTGTTCGGTCTCGGGGGTCAAGCTGCAGGCCCTGATCCGGCCCATGCTGCCCTTCTTCTTCGTCTTGCTGCTGAGCCTGATGGCGGTGACCTACATACCGTCACTCAGTCTCTTCCTGCCGGGACTGTTTGGCATGCATTGAGTCATGAGAGAGCAAGTGAGCCCAGGGCTCACTCATGTACAGGATCTTTAGCTACAACCAATTGAAATAGATAGAAAAAAGGCTTCGTTTGTGATCTGATTTAATCGCA
>NZ_JAPCIY010000013.1:0-80117 GCF_027707645.1 Aeromonas sp. QDB30
TTGGAGACAGCCAGTTTACCAGCACCCTGTCTGTCAACTTCCACTTCCCCAAGATCCCGCGAAGAACCATAAAAAAGGCCCCGAAGGGCCAACAAGACAGCCGGTAAAGGCTCAGGCCGAGGCCTAAACCCAGATCATCAGCACGCAGGCCGCCGTGGCGAGCCCCATGCCCAGATTGAAACGACGCCAGCCGGTGGCGGTGCGGATGAGGCGGCGCACCTGGGCACCGAACAGCACCCAGAAGGCACCGGTATAGAGGCCGGTCACGAAGAAAATGCCGAGCACCCAGCCCGCGGACGGCCAGTAAGCCTCCCCCGCCAGGGTGAAGCCGCTGATGGCGGAGAGCGCCATCATCCAGGCCTTGGGATTGAGCAGTTGCAGCATGGCCCCCTGATGGGCCGGGATGAGCGGCCGGTTCCCCTCCGCCGGGCCACTGGCGTTGGCCACCTTCCAGGCCAGCCAGAGCAGGTAGGCCGACCCCACCAGCTTGAGGCCGTCGTGCAGCAGGGGCAGACGCTCGAACACCACCCCAAGCCCCAGGGCCGTGGCCAGGATCATCAGGTTGATGCCCCCCACCACCCCCACCAGCAGAGGCACGGAGCGGCGAAACCCCTGGGCGGCCCCGGCACTGGTGAGCAGCATGTTGTTGGGGCCCGGCGTGCCACAGGTGATAAGGGCAAAGCCCGCCAGGGGGAGCAACCAGTTCAGATCCATCTCAACCTCGTTCAGATACGGCAAGCCTCCTAATATGCAGAGCCGACGCCCTGACGACAAGGTCAGCAATGCATTTTCTTTGCATGAATAATCAAGGCGCTGTTAATACCAGAGCATCACCACGCACAGGGCGGTCAAGGCACCCAGGCTGCCGTTGAGACGACGCCACCCCTTGTCCGAGTTGATCCAGCGGCTGAGTTGATGGCCAAACATCACCCAGGCGAAGCAGACCGGGAACCCCGCCATGGGGAAGACACTCATGATGCCCCACATGCTCGGCCAGTAGTCGCTCCCCGGCAGGCTGAACAGACTGATGGCCGAGATCCCCATCATCCACGCCTTGGGATTGAGGAACTGGAAGCCCAGCCCTTCAAGCAGGGTCAAGGGGCGGGCACGGCTGGCGGGATCTCCGGGGGCGCCTGCCACCGCGATACGCCACGCCAGCCACAGCAGGTAGAGGCTGCCCAGCACCTGCAGGCTCAGCTTGAGCAGGGGCCAGCGCTCGAACAGCGGATAAAAGCCGAGCGCCAGCACCAGTTGCAACACAGGCTGGCCCACCGCCACCCCGATGAGATGGGGCAGGGTGCGCCGCACGCCGAAGTTGGCGCCGGACGCCGTCAACATCAGGTTGTTCGGCCCGGGCGTGCCACAGGTGAGCAGGGCGAAGCCAAACAGGGTGGCATACCATTCGATGGTCATGGGAGACTCCTTTCTCGTCACATTGTACCGATACAATGTGTGCTTGTTGGTTGTGTAAAGACTGATAATCACGCTATATTGCGGACAATCTTGGATCAATGGATTTATTGTCACCATGACAATCTGGACGCCCGACCTCACCCCCTTCGAGGGGCCCCTCTACCTCAAACTGGTCAAGGCCATCGAGCAGGCCATCGCCACCGGCATCCTCTCACCCGAGACCCGGCTGCCGACCCACAGGGCCCTGGCAGACAAGCTGGGGGTCACCGTGGGCACCGTCACCCGCGCCTACACCGAGGCGGAGCGACGGGGCCTGCTGGCGGCCCGGGTCGGGCACGGCACCTGGGTCAGGGGAGCGGCGGATCCTGCCAACGAATGGGTGATCCGCAATGAAGACAGCCAGCGCATCGAGCTGTGGCAGAACCTCCCGGTCCAGCTGGACAGGGGCGCCATCATCAGGCCCCTGCTCACCGATCTGGCGCAGGGGGATCTCAACGGCCTGCTCGGCTATGACAAGGAGGCGGGACGCCCCGCACAGCGCCAGCTGTTTGTCGACTGGCTCGCCGAGCAGGGCATCACGGCGAGCGAAGATCGCCTGCTGTTCAGCCATGGTGCCCAGCACGGCATCATGCTGGCCCTGCTGGCCACCGGCTGCGTGGGAGAGACCCTGTTTTGCGAGGGACTGAGCTACCCCGGCATGCTGGGCAATGCACGCCAGCTCAAGAATCAGGTGGTGGGACTGGCGATGGATGAGGAGGGACTGCTGCCAGAGGCGCTGGATGCCGCGTGCCGTACCCGCCGGGCCAAGCTGCTCTACCTCACCCCCACCCTGCAAAACCCCACCACGGCCATCATGAGCCTGGCGCGACGCGACGCCATCGTCGCCATCGCCCGTCGCCACGATCTGCTGATCGTCGAGGATGACGTCAACGGCCTGCTGCCCGAAAGTGCGCTCCCTCCCCTGGTCAACCTGGCACCGGAGCGGGTCATCTACCTCGGCAGTCTCGCCAAGATCGCCTGCGGCGGCCTGCGGGTCGGCTTCGTGTTGTCCCCTCCCGCCCTTCGCAACGGCTTCGCCCAGGCGATGCGGCTGTCGAGCTGGATGGTGAGTCCGCTGCTCATCGAGCTGGCCTGCAAGCTGGTGAGCCAGCGCCAGATCATGCCGCTCATCGAACACCAGCGAAAAATCCTGGCGCGCCGGGGTGAGCTCCTGCGCCACCTGTTGCCGGGAGCGCGCTGGCAGGCGGGGTCCATGCACGCCTGGCTGCCGCTGCCCGAGCCCTGGCGCAGCCAGGAGTTTGCGGAGGCCGCCAACGCCCTTGACGTGGGGGTCGCCAGCGGAGAACACTTCGCCGCCGGCCAGTTTGCCGCCCCGCAGGGAGTACGCCTCAGCCTGAGCCAGCCCGCCACCGACGCCCGCGTCGCCGAGGGGCTGGAGCGCCTCGCCGGGCTGCTGAGGGGCACGCCGCCCACCAATCCCCTGCTATAGTCATTGACCCTGGCACCCGAGGAGCCTTCATGTCTGCCGTCCGTCCCGCCCTGCTGATCGCGACCCTGCTGCTGGGAGGCTGCGCCTCCCCGGCCCATCAACAGCTTGGCGCCGCCCTGAGCGGACTGGAGGGGGAGCTGACGCGGCTGGAGGAGGAGTTGGCAGCCATGAACGGCCTTCACTATCAAAAAGCCATCGACGCCCCGGTGGCGCTGCGCCGCTATCTCAAGGCCCCCGCACCGACGGCAGAGGGGCTGGTGCCCGTGCAGAGCCGACTGCAAGATGGCCCTCTGCTGCGCTACGACTACCGGCTGCCCGCCGGAATGACGCAGCTGCCCACCGACAACCCCTGCCTGCGCTACGAGTTCGAGCTGCGCCGCCTCGGGCGCTTGGGCCAGCTCGAGCTCGCCTGGCAGGGAGAGTCGGGAGCCGGGGAGCTGCGTGTCCCCCAGCGGGACTGCCCCTTCTCGGCCAGGGGGCCCGGCCTTCAGTGATGCTTTCTTTGCCCTGCCCAAGGCTGGCACTGAGCCATTCCTGACCCAGGTGGGGTATTGACCCCCTCTGGCTCTCGCGGGAGAGTGGAGGCTAACTTTGAATCCAACCTCTCCACCCCCGACCGGCGAAGGAGCGTCAAAGATGCAGATCCTCCTCATCGAAGACGATGCCATGATGGGCTCGACCCTCACCCAGGGACTGAGTGATCTGGGGCTGCCCCCCACCGAGCTGTTCCACTGCAAAGAGATTGCAAGCCTGCCCGCCCTGCTGTGCCAGCACGCCTTTGATGCCATTCTTTGCCGCCAGTATCACCACCAGGCCCACGAGGGCGTCAGGCTGCTGCATGAAGCACACCACCTGGGCCTGCTCGCGCCCGGCTGCGTGCTCCTGCTGCTGGAGCAGGACGAGGACACCGGCCAGTTCCCCCCCCTCCGACCTCTATTTCGCCCTGCGTCTGGCCGTGCCCTTCACCACGGAGCAGCTGGCGCACAGCCTGCAAGCGCTGCTGGCACTGACCACGGTGACCCGCCCCCTGGCCACCCCCATGGCGCTCAGGGAGTGGCGCAGCGCCTGCGCCCAGTGCGAGGATCTGCTTTACCGGCACGCCAGCCACAAGGGGCTGGAAGCACAGATGGACAGGGTAAAGGGCTACATGCTGCTGCAAGCCGGGGAACGGGTGCAGGCCGCCCAGCACTACGCCATCTGCACCACGGAGCACGATGCCTGGTGGCCACGCCAGGGACTGAACCAGGCCCTGCTCGGGCTGAACCGGGTGGAGAGTGCCCACAAGGATCTGGCCCGCAACCGGGAGCGACTGCCCCCTGTCATCCATCAGGCGCTGGTTCTCGCCTGCCAACTGCACGAGGCGCAGTGGGCTCCTGCCTGGGAAACCTTGTCAGGCTTGCTCCAACGCTGCCCCTGGCAGCCGCAGTGGCGCCAGGTGGCCATTTTGCTGGCCCTGCTGCGAAGGGATGAAGGTCAGGTGCTGGCGCAGGCCAGCGATTTCATCCTGCGCTACTTCCCCAAACAGACGTTTCGCCACTCCGTCGAACGCTGCCTGCTGGATGCGACCCTGGCGGTGCTCTGGCATCCACCGGGAGAGGCCAGAGTTCATGGGCTGCAGCAGGCCCTGGAGGAGCTCGGCCAGCAGGCCGTGACCCTGCGGGCCCACGAGGAGGGGCTGCTGCGCGCCCTGATGCTGGGTCTGGATTATCGATTCGATGACGCCTTGATGCTGCTGGCCAAGCACCCGCCGGAGGCGGCGCGGGACAATCACCTCAACCAGTTGCTCGGGGTGGCCGTCAGCCAGTTCTGCGGGCTTCCCCACCATGCCCAGCGTTATCTGGCCCAGCTCGGCCAATATCAGGGGCCGGTGGCACAGACCCCGCTGTTGCAGGGGCTCATTTTGCAGGTGGTCGACGATCTGGCGCGGCAACTGGCGCAGCGGGAGCAGCTGCTGACCCAGCTGCGCGAGGAGCGGCAACGGGCCATGACCACGGGTCAGCTCCAGCTCGCCGTGCAGAGTGCTCTGACCCTGCAGGAGCGATTCCCGGCCCAGGCGGGGGATGCCTGGCAACTGCTGGTATTGCTGACCCAGTGCTGGCCCGCCGGCATGGCGGCCCCGGCGGTGGCCCGCCTGGTGGACAGGCTGGAGCAGCGTCTCAACCACAGTGCCGCCTTCCTGGAACACCATGGGAACGCCTATCGGGAGACCCTGCAACAGGTGAGATCCCACCTGGCCCCCAAACTGCCGCCCCTCGGTCCCCATCAGGGCCTATAGCCATCCAGGGCGGTGCATGCCGCCCTGGATGGTGCGTTACAACAAGCCTCGCACCAAGATCCCCGCGATCAGCAGGGGGGCGACCAGCCGCCAGCACCAGAGCAGCGCACTACGCATCAGCGGCGAGAGATCCGCAGGCACAATACTGTCCCCCAGCTTCCAGCCAAGCAGCAGGGTCAGCACCAGACCGAACAGGGGCATCATCAGGTTGGAGGTGAGGTAATCCAGCAGATCGAACAGGGTCTTGCCAAACAGGGTGTAGTCAGCCCAGGGCCCGAATGACAGACTGACCGGAATGCCGCAGGCCATGATGAGCAGGGTCAGGACCCGGCAGGCATTGCGGCGCGACCAGCCCCACTCCTCGGTGGTGAAGCGCACCAGGTGCTCCAGCATGGAGATGGAGGAGGAGAGCGCCGCCACCAGCAGCAGCAGGAAGAAGATCACCGCCAGCCCCTGACCGAACGGCAGGTGGTTGAACACCGCCGGCATGGTCATGAAGGTGAGGCCGGGGCCGGCGGCAGGATCGATGCCGGTGGAGGCCAGCACCGGGAAGATCATCAGCCCCGCCAGCACCGAGATGCAGCTCGCCAGGGTGACCACCCAGACCCCGGAGCGCAGCGCCCCGTCACTGCTCGGCAGGTAGGCGCCATAGGTGGTGTGTACCCCGAGGCCAATGGAGAGGGAGAAGAACGCCAGCCCCAGGGCGTCGAGCACCCCCTGCCCCGTCAGGTGGGAGAAGTCGGGCATCAGGAACTGGCGTACCCCGGCCATGGCCCCCGGCATGGAGAGCCCGGTCACCACCAGGAGCAGCATCATCACGAACAGGGCCGGCATCATCCAGCGCAGCGCCCGCTCCACCCCCTGTTGCAGCCCTCCCTGCACGAACCACCAGGTGAGCCCGGCGAAGACGAGATGGGTGAGGGCCGGCCAGAGGGGATCGCTCACATAACCGGTAAAGAGTGCGGTGAGGGTGCTCGCCTCACTCAGGTTGAGCTCGCCGCCCACGGCCAGGGCCGCATAGCCCACGGTCCAGCCCCCCACCACGCTGTAGAAGCTGTAGATGAAGAAGCCACACAGAATCCCCATGTAACCCATCCAGCGCCAGTTCGGCCCCACCAACTTGTGGAAGGCGCCGAGCACGCCGCGCTGACTGCGGCTGCCGAGCAGGGTCTCCCCCACCAGCACCGCGACCCCCAGGGTGAAGCTGAAGAGCAGGAACACCAGCAGGAAGGCACCGCCCCCGTTGGTGGCTGTCACATAGGGAAACTTCCAGATGGCGCCAAGGCCGATCGCCGAGCCGGTGGCCGCCAGCACATGACCAATACGGGAAGACCACTGAACCTGGCTCATACAACCTCCGGGCAAGACAACATCAGTTCGATACTCCATGGCTAGACGCGGTGTGCGCCGCAACAAAAAAGGCCGCCTGAGGGCGACCTTTGCAATGAACAGTCAGACAAACGACACCTGCAAGGTCACCTCTCCAGGAAGGGGCTAAATCGGCCACAGAGAGCGATAAGGGGTGACATGGGAGGGCGACGCCTGCACGGTAAAAAGGAGCCACAGCCTAAACCATGGCAAGAGAAGTTGACAGAAAATAGTCTAAAACAGAACCAAAAACAGATTTAATCAAAACAAAATATAGAAATTACAGACCGTTACTCTGTTTATTTTTAATTGACAGATTTTTATAAAGAGTCAATCCTGCCACCCCACTCCCCGGCCAGCCCGGCCGGGGAGTGGCAGAGATGACCAACCCTCCCTACACCAGGCCGCGCACCAGAATGCCGCCAATGAGCAGGGGAGCCAGCCAGCGCCAGCAGCCCATCAGCAGGGCCCGCCAGTGGGGAGCCAGCCCTTCGGGCAGCGCCTGGCGACCGAGCCGCCAGCCCAGCAGCAGTGTCAGGGCCAGCCCGAACAGGGGCATCATCAGGTTGGAGGTGATGAAGTCCAGCAACTCGAAGATGTTCTTGCCAAACAGGGTCAGGGTGGCCCAGGGGCCGAACGACAGGCTCACCGGGATGCCACCCGCCATCACCAGGGCAATGACCAGGTTGCACGCCGCGCGGCGGGACCAGCCCAGGCTCTCGCACAGGAAGCACTGCAAGTGCTCCAGCAGAGAGATGGAGGAGGAGAGCGCCGCCACCACCAGCAGAGAGAAGAACACCACCGCCAGCCCCTGGCCGAAGGGCAGTTGCTGGAACACCGCCGGCATGGTCATGAAGGTGAGGCCCGGGCCCGAGGCCGGGTCAATACCGGTCGCCGCCAGTACCGGGAAGATCATCAGGCCCGCCAGCACGGCGATGACGCTCGCCAGCAGCACTACCCAGAGGCTGGAGCGACCGACCCCTTCGCTGGAAGGCAGGTAGGCGCCATAGGTGGTGTGGATGCCAAGGCCGATGGAGAGGGAGAAAAAGGCCAGCCCCATGGCGTCCAGCACACCCGACATGCCGAGCTTGCTGAAATCGGGCATCAGGAAGTGGCGCACCCCGGCCATGGCGCCCGGCAGGGTGAGGCCGAAGGCCACCAGCAGCAGGATCATGATGAAGAGGGCCGGCATCATCCAGCGCAGGGTGCGCTCCACCCCTTGTTGCACGCCGCCCCGCACGAACCACCAGGTCAAGCCGGCAAACAGCAGGTGGGTCAGCACCGGCCAGAGCGGATCACCGACGTAGTCGTTGAAACGGGCGGTCAGTGCCGCGCCGTCCCCCTGTTGCAGCTCCCCCGCCAGGGCCATGCCCGTGTACCCCAGGGTCCAGCCGCCCACCACGCTGTAGAAACAGAAGATGAGCAGGCTGCACAGCAAACCCATGGCACCGACCCAGCGCCAGCGCCTGCCCATCAGTTCACCAAAGGCGCCCACCACCCCGCGCCGGGTCAGGCTGCCGATCAGGGTCTCCCCCATCAGCACCGCCACCCCCAGGGTGAAGCTGAACAACAGAAAGACCAGCAGGAAGGCGCCGCCACCGTTGGCGGCGGTGACATAGGGGAACTTCCAGATGGCGCCGAGACCGACCGCGGAACCTGCGGCGGCCAGGATGTAACCGAGCCGGGATGACCATTGGGACTGCTTCATAAGAACTCCACGGGAAGGGCCTGCCAGCGAGGCCCGAAATGGCGCTCAGAGTACGCCCGCGGGCGCGCAATCACTCGGCGTATATCCGATATAAAACTCAGTTTTTAGCATCATTAACCAATAAAATTCGGATAACCCACCAATCGTGCCACAAAATAAAAACCGGAGCGGGGATGCTCCGGTTTGTTGTCTGCCCGGGTCTGGCGGGATTAGATGACCCCCAGTTCCCGCAACCGCTCCATCAGATAGCTGTGGGCGGTGTGGCGCTCCGAGAGCACCACATCCGGACGGGGGTGCAGGAAGAGCGGCAAGGAGATGCGGGACTTGGCGGCACTGCCCCCGGTCGGGTTGATGACCCTGTGGGTGGTAGAGGGGTAGTAGCCGCGGGAGGCCTCCTGCAGCATGTCACCGATGTTGATGATGAGGGTGCCGAAATCGCAGGGCACATCCATCCACTCCCCGTCTGAACCTTTCACCTGCAGGCCCGGCTCGTTGGAGGCGGGCAGAATGGTCAGCAGGTTGATGTCTTCATGGGCGGCGGCGCGGATGGCACCCGGCTCCTCGGTGCCGTCGAAGGGCGGGTAGTGCAGCACCCGCAGCAAGGTCTTGTGGCTCTCTTCGATCATGGAGGAGAGCGGGCAGCTGTAATGGGCGGCGATGTCCCCCGGGGTGTGTTGCTCCACCCAGCCCAGCAGCTCGGCGGCCAGATCGTTGGCGAGGCGGTAGTACTCCATCGCCTGCTCTTTCAGCTCTGCCGGCATCTGGCCCCAGGGATAGATGTGGAAGTACTCCTTGATGTCCTTCTGGCTGTGGCCCTTGGCCACCTCGGACACCGAGGGCGGGAAGTAGCCGTCCTGGGTCTCGCGATTGAACAGGAAATCCTGCTTCTGTTCGCTCATGAAGAAGCGATACCAGTTGTCATAGATGGACTGCACCAGCTCCTTCGGGATGGGGTGGTGAGTCAGCACTCCGAAGCCGGTGGTGCGCAGGGATTCGGTGAAGCGCTCGGCCGCATCGGGGGAGCGATAATCGACGGTCAGGACTTTCATTGTTTTTATGTTACATGCCAGTTAAAAGTAGGCGCAGTTTACCCTGCCTCCCCCGGCAAGAAAAGGCTGCCAGAAGCCCGTCTACAATGGCTTGAAAATACTGATAAAAACATCATGATACGGCCCCCTCGCCCGGTGCTTGTCCCGGACGGGCCTCCTCTTCTAGAATGCCCCACCCCTTTGCTGTCGGAGCCCCCTCATGTCCCCCAAGATCCTGTTGTTGACCCTTCCCTTCCTGATCGCCGGGTGCAGTTCCCTCTCGGAGGAGGAGTGCCGTGCCATGAGCTGGTACAACCAGGGCTATCAGGACGGGGAGCAGGGCAAGACCCGGAGCGCCACCCGCGACTATCAGAAGACCTGCGGAGAGTACGGCCTCAAGGTGGATGAGGCGGAGTGGCAGCGCGGCTACGCCAAGGGGCTGGAGCTCTATTGCATCCCCGAGCTTGCCTACAGCAAGGGACGGGAGGGGAGCGAATACCTGGGGGTCTGCCCCAACGACACCAGCTTCCTCACCCAGTTCGAGCGCGGCCGCAAGGAGTACCTGCTGGAGCAGCGCCTCGGCGAATTGCAGCAGGAGCTGGAGCGCACCGAGCGGAGCATCCACCAGCTGGATCAGCAGATCCGGGGCGAGAGCGACAGCCGCCAGCGCGACTACTACCGTGCCCAGCGCGAGCGCGCCATCCGTCACTACGAAGGGGTATACCGGGACTACAACCGGCTGCGCTTCCCGGATCGGGTGATCCAGTTCTCCTTCGGGAGCTGACAAAAAGGGGCCGACATGGCCCCTTTCTGTTTATCCCGTAGACTGTTTTTCCCCTCAGGCGGGCAGGACCCAGCGCTGCAACGCCAGGGCGATGCCATCCTCGTTGTGATCCGCGGTGACCCGGTCTGCATGGGCCTGGATCTGGGGCGCCGCATTGCCCATGGCCACCGCCAGCCCCACCTGCTCGAACATGCTGATGTCGTTGTTGTTGTCGCCAAAGGCCACCAGGTTCTCCATGGCGATCCCCTCGCTCGCCGCCCATTGGGCCAGCCGGTTGCCCTTGCTGCAACCGGGCTGCACCAGCTCCACCGCATAGGGGGCCGCCCAGTCACGGGTGAAGGGCAGTCTCTCCACCACCTCCCCGACGAAACGGTGCAACCGGCCGGGGTCCTGGTTGAACAACTCCAGCTTCCAGATGGGGGACTGCAACCAGGACTCGATATCCTCGGCGGGCAGCAGGGAGACCTTGAGGTGATCCGGCTGGGTTGCCGACCAGCGCCGCATCCGGCCCACGTGCTCCTCGCAGCCCAGGTAGCCGATGCCGTCCCCCAGGTGGAACAGCGCCCCCATCTGCTGGGCTTGCACCTCCTCCAGCAGGGCAGTGAGGGGCGCCACGGCCAGGGGATCCCCGGCGAGGATCCTCTCCTGTACCGGATCATAGAGGTAGGCCCCGTTGCTGCAGATGATGGGGGTGTCGAGGGCCAGCTCGTGGTGGAAGGGACGGGCCGTCATGAAGTGGCGACCCGTCACCAGCAGCACCTTGATGCCGTGGGCCCGGGCCTGGGCCAGGGCCGCCCGGGTAGCGGACGAGATCTTGTGATCCCGGTTCAGCAGGGTACCGTCCATGTCCAATGCAATGGCCTGATAACGACTCATATCACCTCCAGGAATGTCGAGACGGGTGCGGCGCCATCCCCTCCCGTTGCCAGTGCCACGACTCATCTCACCGCCGGGAATGCGGACTGGGCATGGCAAGGCCCATGATGGGAGACGCGCTCGCCGGGGGGCGGGAACAGCGGAGCAAAGAGCCATACCGTCCCAGACTCGGCGCCGCGATGCAAGTCCGGCCCGCCATCCCGTCGCCGAACTGTGATCCCCGCGCCCTTCGTCAGCCCGCCTCGGCGCACCCGGCCACGGCGTTTCGCCTGTCCGCCCGTCTGCGCAATCCGTAGAAACCGAGGGCACAGATCACGCCGCAGAGGCCGGCCAGGTAGAAGGGCCACTCGGTCCCCGCCAGCAGCACCAGGCTGCCCAGCACCACCGCCAGGATCTCGCTGCCCACCGCCAGACCGCGGTAGAGCCCCATCGCCTGCCCCTGCTGGCTGGCATGGCTGCGGTTGGAGACCGCCACCGAGGTGGCCAGCTCCCCCAGGCTCATGCCGATGCCCGCCGGGATAAAGGTGAGCGCGAGCCCCCACCACTGGGTCGGCAGGATGAACATCAGCATGCCCGCCGCCATCACCAGGTGGCCGACGATGCCAAGGGAGCTGCCGCGCCAGTGCCGTGCCAGCTGCTCACCGATCCAGGAGCCCAGCATCATGGGCACGCTCACCAGCACGGCGGCCTGGGCCAGTTGCACCGGATCCCATGCCAGCCGCTCCACCAGCCAGACATTGAAGTAGGTGAAGTAGAGCTGCACCGCCCCGTAGCTTGCCAGGGTCAGGGCAAAGTAGGGCAGGAGACGAGGTTGCAACAGCAATTGGCGGGTCGAGAGAGGAACCTCATCCCGGGTCGCCGGCACCGGGGGACGATTGGGCAGCAGCCAGAGCACCAGCAGCAGGTTGATCACCGTCATCCCCACCGCCAGCCAGGCCGCCAGGCTGTAATCTCCCGAGACCACGGCCGCATAGCCTCCGATCATGGGGCCCACCACCCAGCCCAGGTTCATGCCGATGTTGATGCGTGCGAAGTTGCGGGCCTTGGTCCTGGCCGTGCTCATGTCCGCCGCCATCGCCTGCACGATGGCGATGTCGCCGTTGAAGAAGCCCTCCACCACCCGGCTCAGCAGCAAGAGCGGCAGGGAACGCCAGGCGATGCCAAGGGCCATCAGCACATACCCCGCCAGCACCCCCACCAGACAGAGTGTCAGCACCGGCTTGCGCCCATGGCGATCGGAGAGGCGGCCAAGCAAGGGTGCCCCCAGCAGTTGAAACAACGGATAGAGCCCCATGATGACGCCAAGCCACACCTTGCGGCTCCAGTCCGACGCCTGTGGCGTCAGCATGCCCTGGGCCGGATCCAGCAGCAGCGGCGCCAGGACGGGGGAAGGCAGGCTGAATCCCGCCACCGCCAGCGTCACCGTCATCACCAATACCCAGAGGGTCGCCTGTCCCTTGATCCCTTCCATCTTCGCCTCATTAAATAAAGTTATTTGTTTATTTATATTGTGAGGGGTCGTCCATTAAGTAAAGCAGATTGTTGATTTAAATCTCCCTGCTACCCATAATGACCTCATCCAGGCGGTCACCGCACCGATACCCACCACCGGAGCCCCCATGAACGCCAGTACCGACAAGATCCTCTATCTGCTGAAAACCCGCGGCCCCCAGAGCGCCGCCGAACTCGGCGACCAGTTGCAGATGACGTCCATGGGGGCGCGCCAGCACCTGATGGCCCTGGAGTCCGAGGGCTGGGTGGGGTTTAGTGACGAGGCCCGCGGCCGTGGTCGCCCGGTGCGCCTGTGGCACCTCACCGACCAGGCCTGGCAACGCTTCCCCGACACCCATGGCGATCTGACCCTGCAGCTGATCGACGACATCCGGCAGGTGTTTGGCGACGCGGGCATGGAGCAGCTCATCACGCGGCGGGAGCAGCAGATGCAGGCTCGCTATGAATCCAGGCTGACCCAGCCGGCGCTGGCAGACAGGCTGATGACGCTCAAGGCGCTGCGCACCCAGGAGGGGTATATGGCGGACATGTCGCAGGAGGAGGACGGCAGCTGGCTGTGGTGGGAGAGTCACTGCCCCATCTGCAGTGCGGCCAGAGCCTGTCGGGGCTTTTGCCGCAGCGAGCTGGCACTGTTTCGCCGGTTGCTGGCGCCGGCCGAGGTGGAGCGGGAGCAGTATCTGCTGGAGGGGGACAGCCGCTGTCTCTATCGCATCCGGCCGCCCCGCCCCTGAGCGGGCGGAACGCAAAAACAACAAAGCAGGCGCCGGGATGCCTGCTTTGTTGCCTTCGGGGAGGGGGTGCTCTCGTTCCAGCCCGTTGTTTCCCGATAAGGTCGAACGGCTGATGGGGCTCTTGACCCGGTAAGGTCCTTCACCACAGGTGCCTGGTCGGGCGCCTGTCTTGCCACCGGAAGATGTAACCATGGTACTCCCCGCGATGCGGTGAGTGGTTGTGAAGTAGCAGGTATTTTCAGTTGTTTTTGCAATAGTTCACCCTTAATCTAGGAAAAGTGGATTAGTAATTGCGAAGAGGTACGGAGAATGCTGAAACTTGATCGTATAGACAGGCATATTCTGGAGCTGATGCAGGAAAATGGCCGCATCAGCAACCTGGAGCTGGCCGAGCTGGTCGGGCTCTCCCCCTCCCCCTGCTCGCGCCGGGTCAAGGCGCTGGAGGATGCCGGTCTCATCGATACCCATGTCACCCTGCTCAATGCCCGCCAGCTGGGGCTGACCCTCACCGCCTACATTCACATCTCCATGGACAGGCACACTCCGGAGCGGTTCGAGAACTTCGATCGCGCCGTCAAGGATCTGCCCGAAGTGCTGGAGTGCGACCTCATCACCGGCAACGATGCGGATTACCAGCTCAAGGTGGTGGTGCGGGACATGGAGCACTACCAGCACTTCCTGCTGGACAAGCTGACCCACATCTCCGGCGTGACCGGGGTGCGTTCGAGCTTCGTGCTGCGCCGCATCAAGCACAAGACCGCCCTGCCCCTCAACCACCTGGGCTGACCCCCGCATCCGGGGAGCACCAAAAGCAAGAGGAGGCCAGGGCCTCCTCTTCTTGTCTCTGCTATCAAGGGCATTCGCGGTCAACACAGCCCCCGGGCGCCATCGCGCCGCCAGGTGGCGAACGCCTCGTCATGCCTCGACCTGGCTGACATCCTGCACCTGCAGCAACCAGCCACTCTGCTCCTGCAGGGGTTCGCCGCGCAGCCGCAGCCGCTCACCGGTCGACACCCACTGCCCTTTGGGCAGAGAGATTTCCAGGCTCTCGCTGCCGTTGTCGAACACCCAGCGATCGGCGCCCAACGACTCCATCAAGTACCCTTCCATCTCCACTCTGGACTCGGCCTGCCAGGAGGGGGAGGCGGTATCACGGCTCTCGATGAAATCCCCCTGAACACCAAAGCTGGCCAGCCCCCACAGAATGGAGAGCCCGACGATGGATGATTGCATCTCTCTCTCCTGTTGGTTTGCTACCTTGAGGGCCAGTATGGGAAGAGAAAAATGAGTGCACCATGAACAAGGTGCCAAAGTGCTGGCAAGATCGCGAAAAAAACCGGCCCCATGGCCGGTCATGTCATTTTATGTCGTACAGGTCACACTACTTGGCCGCTTCTTCTGCCATCCGTGCAGCCCTTGGTTTATTTGTCCACATGGCCACCCCGCGGTGATCCGCACAGATCCCCTCGTCGGTGACCGCCCTCACCCGGACCCCGTCCTTGCAGATGGCCTGCCAGGCATCGGCATCGTCGATCTGCAACTCGGAACGGGGATAGGAGGTATCGGCGCAGGCGCACAGCAGGATGGCAAACAGAGGCAGCAGGGATTGCATGGGTTTCATCGGGTCACTCCTGACGGGAAAAGGGATCAGCGCCCCAGCTGCGCCGCCACGCGATCGCAAAGCTGCTTGAGCTGGGCCAACTCAGCATCGGCCAGATCCACCTGGTTGCGCAAGCTGTCCGCCAGACAGCACTCCCTGACCTCCTGCTGCAACTGGCGTCCCGCCTCGGTCAGGCTGATGCACTTTTGCCGCTCATCCTCGTGGGAGACGGTGCGGGTCAGCCACCCCTTGCTCTCCAGCCGCTTGACGATGGGGGTCAGGGTGCCCGCATCCAGTCCGGTCTCCTGCCCTATCTCCTTGAGGCTGACCTCGTCCCGGGCCCAGAGCGAGAGCATCACCAGGTACTGGGTATAGGTGAGATCCAGCTTGTCCAGCAGCGGCCGATAGGCACGCATCACCGCATTGGAAGCGCTGTAGAGGGCAAAACAGACCTGCTTTTTCAATTCGCTCATGGAGGACCTCGCTGACGACAAGGGGGCAGTATACCCCATCAACTTCGGGGCTGAATAGTTTGCACACAAAACAGTTGCCAGCCCCCGCGTTCAGGACTACCCTGATTTTAGTTTGCACACAAACAAAAATACCAGGCCGCCGCCCGACGCGCGGCCCCACTGCCGGAGAATGCCCATGAATGCCATCAGCCATCAAATCCAACTGCTGCGTCGCCCCACCGGTCTCCCCACCCTGGAGGACTTCGCCCTCCGGGACGTGCCCCTGCCCGCCCTGCAGGAGGGAGAGGTGCAGGTCGCCAACCAGTGGCTGTCGGTGGACCCCTACATGCGCGGCCGCATGAGCGAGGCAAAAAGCTACGTTCCTCCCTTCCCCCTCAACGGTCCCCTCGACGGCGGCGCCATCGGCACGGTACAGGCATCGCGCCATCCCGACTTCAAGGTGGGGGACAAGGTGAGCAGCATGCTGGGCTGGCGGGATGCCTTCGTGGCAAACGCCGCCCAGCTCACCCGCCTGCCCGACACCACCCTGCCGCCCCAGCGCTTCCTCGGCGCCCTCGGCATGCCGGGCATGACCGCCTGGGCGGGCCTGCACAAGGTGGCACACCTGAAGGCCGGTGAAACCCTGCTGGTCTCGGCAGCCTCCGGGGCGGTCGGCACCATGGCGGTCCAGCTCGCCAAGCAGGCGGGGGCCAGGGTCATCGGCTCCACCGGCTCGGCCGACAAGGTCGCCTACCTCAAGACCCTGGGAGCCGATGCGGTGATCAATTACCGGGAGACCCCGGATCTCGACGCCGAGCTGGCCCGCCTCGCCCCCGAAGGCATCCACGTCTACTTCGAGAACGTGGGGGGCGCCATGCTGGATGCCGCCCTCAACCACCTGGTGGTGCACGGGCGCATCGTGCTGTGCGGCCTCATCGAGCAGTACAACAGCAACGGCCAGGCCAGCGGCCCGCGCAACCTCTCCCAGGTGATCCGCAAGCGCATCCTGATGCAGGGGCTGCTGGTCTCCGATCACTGGCAGCACTACGGGGCGTTCCTGGCCGAGGCCATGCCGGCCTTCGAAGCGGGCACCCTCCAGGCCGAGGAGACCGTCAGCGAGGGGCTGGCCAGCATGCCGCAAGCCTTTATCGGACTGTTCCAGGGCCACAATACCGGCAAGATGCTGGTCAGACTGCCCTGATCCGGGGGCATTTCCCATCTATTTAACAGATAGAATGTCGCCAGACCCATCCATTTAAGCGATGGAGAATCGGCATCCGATCGCCCTTGAACAGGCGGCTTGCGCAACGGGCCCATCCCCCCTAAGGTGGGCCCGTTTTCCCTGGCGCACCCCGCCGTCTCAGCAAGGAGCCTCCCCTATGTCTACCCCCTATCCCCGCGTCGGTGTCGGCGTCATTCTCACCAATGACCAGGGCCAGGTACTGCTTGGCAAGCGCAAGGGCAGCCATGCCCCCTACTGGTCCATCGCAGGCGGTCATCTGGAATTGGGGGAGACCTTCGAGTCGGCAGCCATCCGGGAGGTGGCGGAGGAGACCGGCTTCGTCATCCACCAGCCTCGCGTCATCGCCGTCACCAACAACCTGGAGACCTGGCGCGAGAGCGGCCTGCACTACATCTCGGTCACCTTGCTGGCAGAGGTGGACGGGGAGCCGCAACTGCTGGAGCCGGAAAAATGCGAGGGCTGGAGCTGGTGCGACCCGCACACTCTGCCCGAGCCTCACTTCGATGCCAGTCGCCAGTCCATCGCCTGCTGGCTGGCGGGACAATGCTACCTGCCCCAGGCACAACCGGCCCCCTGACCCTCACCGGCAGGCTGCCGCGCGTCACCCCGGTACCTCTCGTCAGCTGGCGGAGGCGACCAGCCCCCCGCCAGCCCCTGTTGATGGCAGGCAGCGCGGGAGGGCGTACCGTCACCAAACTGTCACTTTTTTGTCATATTATCCGGGCCAGGATGATGACGAGGAGGGGAAGATGGGACAGGTATTCATGCAGTTCTTGTGGCTGGGGTGCATCAGTTTTGGCGGGCCGGCCGCCCATATCGGCTATTTTCAGCGCACCTTTGTCCAGCGGCTGGGCTGGCTGAGCCAGGCGGAGTTCGCCCAGTTGCTGGCCCTGTGCCAACTGCTGCCGGGTCCGGCCTCCAGCCAGCTCGGCTTTGCCATCGGCCGCCACCGCGCCGGCATCAGCGGCGCCCTGGCCGCCTTCGTCGGCTTTACCCTCCCCTCCTTCCTGCTGTTGCTGGCGGCCGCCGTCGGTCTGGGTCAGCTTGCGGGCAGCCTCTGGCTGGACGCCGCCCTGCACGGCCTCAAGCTGCTGGCGCTCGTCGTGGTGGCGGATGCCGTGCTCACCATGAGCCGCCAGTTCTGCAAGACGGCACTGCAACAGGGGGTCATGGTGGCCACCGCCGCCGCCCTCTGGTGCGCCCCCGGGCTTCTGACCCAGGTCGCCATGCTGCTCGGCGCGGCCCTGCTCTGTGCCTTGCGCGAGCCGCACCCGGGGAGTCAGGGCCTCGCGTCCACTCCTGCTCGCCAGCCTCACTGGCCGACCCTGCTGCTGTTCGCCCTGCTGTTCGTCGGCCTGCCCCTGGTGGCGAGCGGCCCCGTCAGCCAGTTGCTGGCCGACTTTTACCGGGCAGGCAGCCTGGTGTTTGGAGGTGGTCACGTGGTGCTGCCCCTGTTGCAGGAGAGCCTGGGTCACCACCTGAGCGAGCAGCAGTTCCTGACCGGCTACGGCCTGGCCCAGCTGGTACCCGGCCCCATGTTCACCCTGGCCACCTACCTGGGCGCCGTGCTGCTGCCCGCCACTCCCCTCATCGGAGCGCTGCTGGCGACCCTGGCGCTCTTCCTGCCGGGTTTCTTGCTGCTCTGGGCGCTGGGCCCCTGCTGGCAGCACTGGCTGGCCCGCCCCCGTCTGGCGGGGGCCGTGGCCGGTATCAACGCCGCCGTGGTGGGGCTGCTGCTGGCGGCCCTCTATCAGCCGGTGTGGCAGAGCGCCGTGCTCTCCCCCACCGATCTGGCGCTGGCCGCCGTCGGCTTCTACCTGCTGCGGGTGCCACGGCTCCCCGTGCTGCCCCTCGCCGCCCTGCTGACGGGGGCAGCCCTGTTGTTGGCCTGACGAACCCGCGACAAGTCAGGCAGCGCCCGCCGGGCTGTCGGTCGTGGATCTTCTCCCCGAAGGGAGGCAAAGAGAGCAAGATCCGTCAGGACAGCTCGGGCCCGTTGGCCGATAGTGGGCAGCACAGAGGAGAGACCATGGATCACAACCAGACAGAGGCCTACCGCCGACGCTTTCAAACGGTGACAGAGCACATCGAGCGCCATCTCGACGACGACCTGTCGCTGGAGCGGCTCAGCGCCGTGGCGCACTTTTCGCCCTTTCACTTTCATCGGCAATTTGCCGCTTACTGCGGCGTGCCGCTGGGGCGTTACATCCAGCTGACGCGGCTGAAGCGGGCCTCTTACCGGTTGGCATTCGCTCCTCTGGACAAGGTGACTGATATCGCCCTCGATGCCGGCTTCCAGCATGGCGAATCTTTCAGTCGCGCCTTCAAGCAGACGTTCGGCCTGACGCCCAGCCAGTTCAGGCAGCACCCGGACTGGGCCAGCTGGCATCGCTGCCTGCCACGGCCCCCCACCAAGAGGATTGACCCCATGCGAGTCGACATCATCCAGTTCCCGCAGACCGCCGTCGCCGCCCTGACCCATCAGGGCCTGCCCGAGCGCATCAACGACACCGCGGCGCGCTTCATCCAGTGGCGCAAGGCCACGGGCGGCTCCCCGGTCGCCACCAGCCGGACCTATGGCCTGGCGCCGGACGACCCCGCCACGACGGAGGGTGCGGCGTTTCGCTTTACCCTCTGTGGCAGCGTCGAGGCCCCCGTCGCCGAGGACAATGAGTGGGGCGTGAAGAATGCCCTCATCCCGGCTGGGCGCTGCGCCGTGGTACGCCACCACGGCTCCCACGACCTCCTGGCCGACTGTGCCCGGGCGCTCTACCGCGACTGGCTGCCCGCCAGCGGCGAAGAGCTGCGGGATTTTCCGCTCTTCTTCCACTACCACAACTTTGTACACGAGGTGCCCACCCATGAGCTGGTCACCGACATCTACCTGCCGCTGGCATAGCCCAGCACCTGACAGGGGGAGATAAAAAAGCGGCGCCTCCGAAGGGAGGCGCCGCTGGTCGTGTCGGGGATCAGGCGTCGGGCTCGAAATCCAGGCTCAGGCTGTTGACGCAGTAGCGCTGGCCGGTCTCGGTCGGCCCGTCGGGGAAGACGTGGCCGAGGTGGGAGCCGCACTGGCTGCAGGTGATCTCCACCCGCTTCATGCCGTGGCTGTTGTCCTCGGTGTAGGTCACCGTCCCCTCGATGGCCCGGTCGAACGAGGGCCAGCCGCAGCCCGCGTCGAACTTGGCGCCTGAGTGGAACAGCACCTGCTTGCAGCAGACGCAGTGGTAATCGCCGCTCTTGCGGTTGTGCAGCAGGGCACCGCTGTAGGGACGCTCGGTCCCTTTCTCCCAGCAGACGTGGAACTGCTCTGCACTCAGCTTGTCGCGCCACTGTTCAGGGTTGTTACTGCTCATTCCGGCTCCTCACCACTGATAACGGTGCCCAGCATACCCAGTCAGGGCGCCTGGCTCTACCCCGCCAGCGGGAACTGTGATCCCGTTGGCAACACGGCGACAACATCCGCTGCCACCACCCCTTCACTCGCCAGCACCGCCGCCGGCAGGGCGACCCGCTCCAGCAGCTTGAGGGAGTGGGCACGCCCCACCGCCACCTGCCGCTTGATGTCGTCCGGCAGGAAGGGCAGGCCGTCGTTGGTGGCGGTGTCGATGGTCTGGATCCACTCCATGCCCTCCCCCGGCGGCGGCAGGCGGAACTGGATGTCATAGTCGCTGGCGTTGAACAGCACGTACCAGCGCTCCCCGGTGCAGCCGATCATGCCGATGTCCATGGCAAACGCCTGCCCCATGGGGGCGTGCCAGTCCTGATCGGTGAGCTGATGGCCGTCCGGGTGATACCAGTTCACCTGGTGACAGCTGGTCGCCTTGCCGTTCCAGCCGTCGTCGCTCAGTTGCAGGTTGGAGAAGACCCCTGACTCCGCCCGCAGCGCCATCATCTGGCGGGTGAAGGCGAGCAGCCGCTCGTCCTCCGGGCGCAGTTGCCAGTTCACCCAGCTTATCTGGTTGTCCTGACAGTAGGCGTTGTTGTTGCCGAGCTGGCTGCGGCCCATCTCGTCCCCGGCGAGGAAGTGGGGCGTTCCCTGTGACAGCAGCAGGGTGGCGATGAGGTTGCGCTTCTGCTGCTGGCGCAGGTTGTTGATGCGCGGGTCCAGGGTCGGCCCCTCCACCCCGTGGTTGCTGGAGAGGTTGTTGCCGTGGCCGTCCCGGTTGTCCTCGCCGTTGGCCTGGTTGTGGCGCTGGTTGTAGGAGACCAGGTCCTCTAGGGTGAACCCGTCGTGATAGCAGAGGTAGTTGACGCTGGTGTGGGGGGAGCGCCAGTTCTTCGGGAAGAGATCCCGCGAGCCCACCAGACGGGTGGCAAAATCCCCCATCTTGCCCGCATCCCCGCGCCAGAAGGCGCGCACCGTGTCGCGGTAACGATCGTTGATCTCCAGCCATTGGCTCGGAAACTGGCCGAGACGATAGCCGAAGGGGCCGATGTCCCAGGGTTCGGCGATGAGCCTGACCCGCGCCAGCACGGGATCCGCCATCATGGCCTTGAAGAAGGCGCTCATGGGATCGAACTCCCCCGCCTCCCGCGCCAGGGTGACCGCCAGATCGAAGCGAAAACCGTCCACCTGCATCTCGGTGACCCAGTAGCGCAGGGCATCGAGCACCAGTCGCAGGGTATTGGGGTGATCCAGATTGACGCTGTTGCCGCAGCCGGTGACGTTGGCGTGGCGATGGTAATCCGGACCGTGGGCCCCCGACTCGAAGGCGTAGTAGCCCGCGTTGTCAAACCCCTTGAGGGAGAGCATGGGGCCGTCGAAGCCCGACTCGGCGGTGTGGTTGTAGACCACATCCAGGATCACCTCGAGTCCCGCCCGGTGCAGCTCGCGCACCATGGTCTTGAACTCGGTCACTGCATCCTTCGCCCCGTAGCGCGGTTCGGGCGCGAAGAAGGCGATGGGGTTGTAGCCCCAGTAGTTGGTGAGCCCCAGCTGCTCGAGCCTGGGCTCGGACATGAAGGCCGCCACCGGCATCAGCTGGACCGAGGTCACCCCCAGCCCCTGCAGATGCTCGATCATCAGCGGGTGGCTGATGCCCAGATAGGTGCCCTGCAACGCCTTGGGGATGCCGGGGTGCTGGCGGGTGAACCCTTTGACGTGGGTCTCGTAGAGCACGACCCGCTCCGGCGGGATGCCGGGCTTGCCGACCCCCTGCCAGTCGAAGGCATCGTCCACCACCACCGACTTGCCCACCATGGCCGCGCTGTCCCCCTCGTAGAGGGCATCGTCCCAGTGGGTGGCACGGCTGAGCGCCCTGGCATAGGGGTCGATCAGCAGCTTGTCCGGGTCGAACAGCAACCCATCCTGGGGAGAGCCATGCACTCGGTAGCCATAGCGCTGACCGGCCTTGACACCGCGCACGTGGCCGAACCAGTACTGGCCGCGCCGACCGGGCAAGGGGAGACGCGCCAGCTCCTGCTCCTCTTCGTCGAACAGGCAGAGCTCCACCTTGTCCGATTGGGGAGCCCAGACACAGAAGTGGCAGCCCGTCTCGTCCAGACGGGCGCCAAGCGGGTGATCTACCCCGTTTTCCATTTCAAACATCAGGACTCCTGTTTGATGAACAAGGTCGCGAGCGGCGGCAAGTCCAGCACCAGGCTGTGTGCCATCCCCTGCCAGGGGGTCGCCTCGGCGACGAAGACCAGACCCACATCATAGTTGCTGCCCCAGTAATGCTCGCTGTCGGTGTTGAGCACCACCCGATAGCGACCGGCAGCCGGCACCCCGAGACGGTAACCGATGCGCGGCACCGGGGTGAAGTTGCAGGCCACCACCAGCGGATGGGCCCCCAGCTTGTCGGCCCGCAGCCAGGCGAAGATGCTGTTGTCGGCATCGTTGTGATCCAGCCAGCGGAAACCGGCCTGTTCATAATCCGCCTGATACAAGGCAGGTTCATGACGATAGAGGTGGTTGAGATCCCGGATCAGCCGCTGCTGGCCGCCGTGCCTGGGGTACTGCAACAGGTGCCAGGGCAGCTGGGCATCATGATTCCACTCGTTGCTCTGGGCGATCTCGGTGCCCATGAAGTTGAGCTTCTTGCCGGGGTGGGCATACATGAAGCCCATGTAGGCGCGCAGGTTGGCGGCCTGCTGCCACTCGTCCCCCGGCATCTTGTAGAGCAGGGAGTGCTTGCCGTGGACCACCTCGTCGTGGGAGAGGGACAGAATGAAGTTCTCGTCATAGTGGTACACCATGGAGAAGGTCATGTCGTTGTGGTGGTAGCGACGGTGAATGGGCTCTTTTTGCATGTAGCTGAGGGTGTCGTGCATCCAGCCCATATTCCACTTGAAGCCAAACCCCAGGCCACCGAGGAAGGTGGGACGGGAGACCCCGGCAAAGGCGGTGGACTCCTCGGCGATGGTCATGGCGTGGGGGTACTTGCCGTACACCTCCTCGTTGGTCCACTTCAAGAGGCTGATCGCCTCGTAGTTGTGGTTGCCGCCATCGACGTTGGGCACCCACTCACCGGCGTTGCGGGAGTAATCCAGATAGAGCATGGAGGCGACCGCATCCACCCGCAGGCCGTCTATGTGGAACTTGTCGAGCCAGAACAGGGCGCTGGCCACCAGGAACTGGCGCACGGTGTCGCGACCGAAGTCATAGATGTAGGAGTTCCAGTCCGGGTGCCAGCCACGGCGCGGATCTTCGTACTCGTAGAGCGGCGTGCCGTCGAAGCGGGCCAGGCCGTGGGCATCGGACGGGAAGTGGGCGGGCACCCAATCCAGAATCACGCCGATCCCCGCCTGGTGGCACTGATCCACGAAGTATTTGAAATCGTCGGCCGTGCCGTAGCGGCTGGTGGGGGAGAACATGCCCACCGGCTGGTAGCCCCAGGAGCCGCTGAAGGGATGCTCGGAGACTGGCAGCAGCTCGATGTGGGTGTACTCCATCTCCTTGATGTAATCCACCAGTTCCACCGCCAGCTCACGCCAGCTAAGGCTGTCGCCGTTGGAGTGGCGCTTCCAGGAGCCCACGTGCAGCTCGTAGATGGAAAGGGGCTGCTCGCGCTTGTCATTGAGCTGACTCTCGCGCCAGGCGGCGTCCTGCCACTGGTACTGGCCGTGGTCATAGACCACGGAGGCGAACGAGGGGTACTGCTCGCAGTAGAAGCCCACCGGGTCGCTCTTGTGGGGCAGGCGATTGCCCGCCGGGTCCTTGAGTTCGAACTTGTAGCGATCCCCGGCCTTGAGCCCCGGCACGAACAGCACCCAGTGGCCGCACTGGCTGCGCTGCATGGGGTGACGGCGGCCATCCCAGAAGTTGAAATCCCCGATGAGGCTCACCGCCGTGGCGCTCGGCGCGTAGACGGCAAAGCGTACCCCTTCTACCTGCTGGCCGAGGTGCGTCACGGTGCGCAACTGGGCGCCGAGGGTGTGGTAGAGGTTTTCCGGTTGCCAGGTGAGTTCCGCCAGCCCTTCCCAGGCGGCAGCCTGGAACTGATAGGGGTCGATGATGTCGGCACTGGCGTCGGCGTAGGTCGCGATCAGCTGGTAGGGGAAGGGATTCTTGCGGCGGGTGAAAACAGTTTCAAAGAGGCCCGCTTCGTCAGCGGCGGTCAGGGTGGCAACTATCTTGCCTGACTTGAGATCCCTGACCCGGACCTCGAGTGCATCGGGCAACCAGGCGGTGAGTTTCAGGCCTGGCCCATCCGGATTGGCCAGCAGGCCTAGATGGGAGAAGGGATCGGCACAGCGGGCGGCAACCAAACGTTCAACGGGCATCGACATTTCCTTTGATGGCTGAACATCCGCTTCGGCCGAAGCCGAAGCGGATGAAAGTGAGTCACATGTTGGCGTTCAAGGCTCAACGGCTGGCCTCGTCACGGGCCCGGCTCATCTTGCCCGCCAGATTCTTGAGCGCCTCGTCGGCGAAGATATCCTCCAGATCCCGGGAGAGCTTGCGACGCCAGTTGGGGTACTCGTAGCTGGTACCCGGCACGTTGACCGGCTTGTCCATCTCCAGCCAGTCTTCGAGCTGGGTGCTGAACAGGGCACAGCTGCCGCGGGACATGTGCAGTTGCAGACCGTGGTTGAGCTCGGTATTCATGCCGACCCAGTTCACGTCGTGACTGATATTGCCAGAGATGACCCCATGAGCATGCAGGCTGTCAAGGATCCGCTGCTTGGCCTGGTGGCGATCAGCATACAGGGTCTTGAGTACGTCTTCATCCGGGTACAGGCCCAGTTCGCGTCCCAGCGCCAGATCGTCGCAGTGCCAGAAGCCCTTGAGGGTCGGCATGTCGTGGGTGGTCAGGGCGGACATCGCCTGCTCGGCGTAGTGCGCCGGGGAGATGAAGCCGCCATCGTCCTTGGAGCGCTCGAAGAAGAACACCTTGTAGGAGTGGACGCCGTTCTCTTTCAGGGTCACGTCGATCCCCTCCGGCACGGTACCGAGATCCTCGCCGATCAGCAAGCACTGGTTGCGATGAGACTCGAGGGCCAGGATCCCCAGCAGATCGTTCACCGGGTAATAGATGTAGGCCCCCTTGGCGGCGGACTCTCCGGGCGGCACCCACCACAGGCGCAGCAAGGCCATCACGTGGTCGATGCGCAGGGCGCCGCAGGAGCGCATGTTGGCACGGAACAGATCCACCATGGGCTGGTAGGCGGCCTCGAACAGCTGGTTCGGGTTCATGGGGGGCAGGCCCCAGTTCTGGCCGAGGGGGCCAAGAATGTCGGGCGGTGCACCGACCGAGGCTTTCGGGCAGTAGAGATCCCGGTTTGCCCAGATCTCGGTGGAACCTTCAGAGACGCCGACCGCCAGATCCCGGTAGATCCCCATCACCATGCCGGCGGCCTTGGCGCGGGCATCGGCCCGGGCCAGCTGCTCGTCAGCCAGGAACTGCAGATAGAGATAGAAGGCCACATCCTGCTGGTGCTCGGCCATCCAGGCCGCCACTTCGGGGTTGTGGTAATCGCGCAGCGCCTCGGGCCAGACCGGCCAGCCCCAGGCATTCTCGCCCTTGGCATAGAAGTGGGCCTGCAGGGCGTCAAACGCTGCCTGCTGTTGCAGGCTGTCACCGCCGGCAGCCACGAAGGCATCGAACGCAGCCTGACGCTCGGCGCTGAAGCTGGCCTGGTCGAACACCTGGCGCAGCATCCCGATCTTGGTCTGGATGACGCCGGTGTAATCCACATTGTCCTTGACCCGCAGGGAGGTGAGGTGCTGCTGGAAGGCCGGGCTCGCCACTTCCGCTTTCAGGCGATCGTTGCCCTGGAATTCGGGCACCGCTTCCACATCGATATAGGCGACGTTGAGCCAGCGACGGGAAGAGGGGCTGTAGGGGCTGGCACTCTCCGGGTTGGCCGGATAGAGGGCATGAATGGGGTTGAGACCGACGAAGTGGGCTCCCCAGGCGGCTGCGTTCTCAACCAGCTGGCCGAGATCGCTGAAATCGCCGATGCCCCAGTTGTGGCGGCTGCGCAGGCAGTAGAGCTGGACGCTCGGGCCCCACACCTTGCGACCATTGGCGATGGGCGCCTGCTTGTAGCAGGACTTGGGGGCGACGATGAGACGCATGGTGGCCAGCGGCTCGTCATTGCCCTCTTCCAGCAGGATGAGCTGGTGATAACCCAGCGCAGGCTGCACATCCAGGGTGACGCGATAGGCCTGACACTCCATCTCCTCGAACTCGGCCACCCCGACCAGCTCACCCTCGATGGGAGTGAGTTGACCGGACAGCACTGCACCCTGCTCCTGCTGGAGCTGCCAGGTGAGGGCATCGTTGACGAATTCGATGGGGAGGCGAACCTCAAGAGTAACGGCGTCGCCGCTGCGTACCACCATCACGGGATCCAGCGCGCGCAGCCAGTGCTGGCGGTGCTCCTGCTCAAGCTGTTCGGACAGGGCGGCCTCGTCGTCGACGCGGTAGCCCATGGCGCCCAGCATGGCGGCCTTGCTCTCTTCCGATACCAGGGCCGGCTGGCCCCAGGCATCAACATACTCACTGGCAATGCCTTTGGCGGCAGCCAGCTGTTCAATCAGGGTGGTCATAGTTTGAGAATTCCCGCTGTGGATTCTGTCTACGCTATTTTGTGATTAATTTTTATGGTTGGTACTTGAACAGTGGCTCTTTGGCCATGCTAAACCGCGCACATTTTTACATATCTCCCCGGCTGGATGTGTGACCGGGCAGGCACTATTGTTGTTCTCTGCCACCGACTTTGCTGATGATGCATTCAACAAAAGTTGGTAGCCAGTTACATAAACCGAAAATAAATTTCACAGTTTTTCATGATATAGCGCAATTTCGAGCAGATTGTTGGTTGACTCGCGAGGGAGTTCTAGTAAATTTACAAACGGAATTTTCTTTGACTACTGAACAGTTAGGTAACCAATTATGACTATCAAAGTAGGTATTAACGGTTTTGGCCGTATCGGTCGTTTCGTTTTCCGTCTGGCCGCTGAGCGTGCTGACATCGAAGTGGTTGGTATCAACGACCTGATCGACGTTGACTACATGGCTTACATGCTGAAGTACGACTCCACTCACGGTCGCTTCAAGGGCACTGTTGAAGTCAAAGACGGCAACCTGATCGTCAACGGCAAAACCGTACGTGTTACCGCTGAACGTGACCCGGCCAACCTGAAATGGGGCGAAATCGGTGTTGACGTTGTTGCCGAAGCAACCGGTCTGTTCCTGACCGACGAAACCGCTCGCAAGCACATCGCTGCCGGTGCCAAGAAAGTCGTACTGACCGGTCCGTCCAAAGACGCCACCCCGATGTTCGTCATGGGCGTCAACCAGGATTCCTACGCTGGCCAGGACATCGTTTCCAACGCTTCCTGCACCACCAACTGCCTGGCCCCCATCGCCAAGGTTCTGAACGATACCTTCGGTATCGAATCCGGCCTGATGACCACCGTTCACGCTACCACTGCTACCCAGAAGACCGTTGATGGTCCGTCTGCCAAAGACTGGCGCGGTGGCCGCGGTGCGGCTCAGAACATCATCCCGTCCTCTACCGGTGCTGCCAAGGCTGTTGGCGTGGTCATCCCGGAACTGAATGGCAAGCTGACCGGCATGGCCTTCCGCGTGCCGACTCCGGACGTGTCCGTTGTTGACCTGACCGTCAACCTGAAGAAAGAAGCGTCCTACGCTGAAATCTGCCAGGCCATGAAGGCTGCCTCCGAAGGCGCCATGAAGGGCGTGCTGGGCTACACCGAAGACGAAGTGGTTTCCACCGACTTCCTGGGCGAGCGTCAGACTTCCGTGTTCGATGCCAAGGCTGGTATCCAGCTGAACAAGACCTTCGTGAAAGTCGTCTCCTGGTACGACAACGAAATGGGCTACTCCAGCAAGGTTCTGGACCTGATCGCTCACATCTCCAAGTAATTTGGGATGCGCAATCGCGTAGCTTGAAAAAAGGCGGCCAATGGCCGCCTTTTTGTATTCTGAATCACGGACCCTTTCTGAATGTCCCCGAGCACTGGAGCCTTTATGACACCGACACGTACGCTGACTGCCCACTGCACCCTGAGCCAGGATGGCCTGCCCCTGCTGACCATAGACAATGAGCACGCCAGGGCCGAGATAAGCCTGTTTGGCGCCCATGTGCTGCGTTACCAACGCCATGGTGAGCCGGCCTCTCTCTGGCTCAGCGACAAGGCGATACTGGATGGCAGCAAGCCCATTCGCGGCGGCATTCCCCTCTGCTGGCCCTGGTTCGGCCCCTCCCCCGCTCGCGTTGGCAGCGGCAAGCCGGCTCATGGCTTCGCACGCAACTGCCTGTGGACGCTGGATGGGGTCTCCGATCACGGGGATGGCACACTCGTCCACCTCTCCCTGCGTGACAACGATGCCAGCAGGACACTCTGGCCCCATGCCTTCGAGCTGGAGCTGGACGTACTGGTCGGCAAGGAGCTTTCCCTGGTGCTGACCACCCGCAACACCGGCAAGTCAGCGCTCACCTACAATGCCGCCCTGCACACCTACCTGCAGATCAGTGCGCCGGAAGCGGTGACCGTGACCGGCCTCGGCGAACCCTATCTGGACAAGCTGACCGGCCGAAACGAACTGCAACAGGGCGCGCTGACCGTCACCGCAGCCATGGATCGCATCTACCGCCAGCCCGATGCCATGGTCAGCGTGCAGGATGGTGAGCGCACCACCCGGGTGGTCAACGGCAACCACGACAGCGTGGTGGTCTGGACCCCCTGGCAGGAAGGGGCCTGCGCCATGGCCGACATGAGTGACGACGGTTATCGCACCATGCTCTGTGTCGAGGCGGCCATCACCGCCGAGGACGGGATCACCGTCGCGCCCGACGAGGAGCACAGCTTCTCCACCGTCATCATCTGACGATACAGATGACGGATAAATAAAGAGGGCTCCCGCGGGAGCCCTCTTTGCATCTTGCCATCAGCGTCAGTCAGGCGTTGCCCTGGGTCTTGAGCTTGAGCTCGGCGGCGAAATCCAGCATGCGGTCGAGCGGGACAAGCGCTTTGAGACGCAGTGCCTCATCCACATGGATCTCGTGACGCTCGGCACCGTCGGTCAGGGCCTCCTTGATGGCCACCAGGCCGTTCATCGCCATCCAGGGGCAGTGGGCGCAGCTGCGGCAGGTGGCACCATCACCACCGGTGGGCGCCTCCACCATCTCTTTCTCCGGGCAGGCCTGCTGCATCTTGTAGAAGATGCCGCGATCGGTCGCCACGATCAGTTTCTGCTGGGGCAGCTCTTTGGCGGCCTTGATGAGCTGGCTGGTGGAACCCACCGCATCCGCCAGCTCGATGACGGAGGCCGGGGACTCCGGGTGCACCAGCACGGCGGCATCCGGGTTCTGGGCCTTGAGCTCGCGCAGCGCCTTGGCCTTGAACTCGTCGTGCACGATGCAGTGACCCTGCCAGCGCAGCATCTCGGCCCCTGTCTTCTTCTCGATATAGGCGCCGAGGTGGCGGTCCGGGCCCCAGATGATCTTGTGACCCTGACTGTCCAGATGTTCGACGATCTCCAGCGCAATGCTGGAGGTGACCACCCAGTCGGCCCGTGCTTTCACCGCTGCCGAGGTATTGGCATAGACCACCACGATGTGATCGGGGTGGGCATCGCAGAAGGCGGAGAACTGGTCGATGGGACAACCCAGATCAAGCGAGCACTCGGCCTCCAGCGTCGGCATCAGCACCCGCTTGTGGGGGCTCAGGATCTTGGAGGTCTCTCCCATAAAGCGCACACCGGCCACGATCAGGGTCTGGGCCACATGGTCGCGACCGAAGCGGGCCATCTCCAGGGAGTCACCCACGAAGCCACCGGTGGCTTCTGCCAAGGCCTGGATCTCGGGATCCGTGTAGTAATGGGCAACCAGCACGGCCTGGCGCGCCTGCAGCAGCACCTTGATCTCGGCGATCAGGGTCGCCTTCTGCTCGGGAGTCAGGGGCTGTGGTTTGGCCGGGAAGGGGTAGTCCATCTCGACTACCGGCGGAATACTGCTCAGTGCATTGCTCATTGCGACTGTTCCATCAACGCTCGGGAAGGCCAAAATTATAACCAGAAGCCGTGCACAAACCCATCAACAAATCCAGTACAGTACAACTGTCAGGACCCGCTCCGACCATATCGTTGTCATTCTTGCCAAAAGGAGTTGTCGAATGAAACAACGTTCGCTCAAGACCAAGTTGTTGTTGCTCACGCTGGGACTTCTTCTCGCCAGTGGCGTCGCCATGACATGGATACAGTCCTCCTCGCTGAACGGCCTGCGCGATGACATCATGGCGCAGACCCGTGGCGCCCTGGAGCAGGAGGTTTCCCGTTCTCTGCAATTCCAGGCAGAGCGGTATGCCGTGCAGATCGAAGACCAGTTGCAGCAGGCCTATCAGATACCGCTCGGCATGGCGGCGCAGCTTGAAGGAAGCATGGCCCAGCCGGACCAGCGGCTGAGTCGCCCGCAAGTGGAGCTCCTGCTTGGCAGCCGCCTGCACCAGGCAAACGGGATCAGCTCCATCTATGCCCAGTTCGAACCCAACGGTTACGACGGACAGGACGCCGACTGGCAGACGGGCGCCAGCCATTCGGTTGCCGGCAAGGGCAGCCTGGAGGTCTATTTCACCCGGGAACAGAACGGAAACATCGCGCAGCAGACCATAGATGCCGCCACCAGTGATGCCAAGTTCGACACCTCGCGCAATGAATTCGGCATTCGCAACAGCGAGTGGTATCTCTGCGGTCGCGAGACACGTCGCCCCTGCCTGATGGAACCCTACCTCTACGAGATAAGCCCTGGTCAGAAGATGCTGATGACCAGCCTGACGGTGCCCGTCCTCAAGGATGGCAAGTTTGCCGGGATCACCGGGGTCGACATGAACCTGCCCATCTTCCAGCAACTGGCCGAGCACCTTGGCAAGAGCCTCTATGACAACCAGGCCGAGGTCACCCTGGTCAGCAAGACGGGCTTCATCGTCGGCAGCAACCGCCATTCGGACAAACTGGGGCGCCCCCTGACAGAGGCCGGACTGGTTGCCCCGAATGGACACCCCGCCGATACCGACAGCGATTTCATCTTGCAGCAGCCCATACGGATCGAGGCTGCCGACAACCAGTGGTGGCTGATGATCAAGGTGCCCAAGGCCCTCGCCCTCAGCCAGGCCAACACCATCAGCCAGCAGCTCGGCAGCCTGTTGCAGGCTACCCAGCAGCAGCTGGTTGCCATCGTTGTCATCACCCTGGTGGCCCTGGGCCTGCTTGTCTGGTTCATCCAGACCATCACGGCGCCCCTCTCCCTCATCAGCCGCCATGTCTCCCACCTCGCAAGCAATGAGGGCGACCTGACCCAGCAGATGCGTATCGACACCCACCAGGAGCTCATCGAGCTGGGCAGGCATCTCAATGCCTTCCTCGGCAAGCTGAGGGCCATGGTGCAGGGCAGCAAGCAGATTGGGCAACAGGTGCATCAGCAGGCCAGGGGCATGAAGCAGACGGCCGATGCCATGCGCAGCAGCCTGGATGATCAGAGCCTGGAGCTGGAGAGCGTGGTCAGCGCCATGCACGAGATGAGCACCACGGCAGTCAGCGTGGCGGGCTATGCGGAACAGGCGGCGCAGGAGTCGGAAGCGGCGACCCACCATGTCAGCACGGCCCAGCAGACATTGAGCAGGGCCCGCAGCGAGATCCATACCCTGGTCGAGGACATGCATCAGGCCGACAAGGCGGTCGCCCAGGTCGCCCAGCGCAGCACCAATATCAGCCACATTCTCGATGTGATCCGGGCCATTGCCGAACAGACCAACCTGCTGGCCCTCAACGCAGCCATCGAGGCGGCGCGGGCCGGCGACATGGGCAGGGGTTTTGCCGTCGTGGCGGACGAGGTGAGGGCGCTGGCCAACAAGACCCGCTCATCCACCGACGAGATAGGCCAGCTTATCGGCAGCCTGCAAAGCGAGAGGTCACCAGCAGCCAGCAGTTGATGAGCACGGGGATCGCCCGCTCGGTGAGCACGGTTGAAGGCACGGAGCAGGCCTTCGAGGCACTCAATCAGGTGGTCACCCAGATCCAGCAGATCCATGATCACATCAGCCAGGTGGCGACCGCCGCCGAGCAGCAGAGTGCCGTGAGCGACACCATCAACCAGAACCTGATGCGCATCGGTGACGCCGCCACCACCCTGGGACAAGAGGCCAATGCCAGCCAGCGCCTGAGCGAGGCGCTGGAACAGGCGGCCACCACCCTGGCAAGCGAGCTGGATCGACTGCGAACCTGATGGGAGACGGAAACGAAAAAGCCCGCATCGCTGCGGGCTTTTCAATATGGTGGTCGTTACTGGGCTCGAACCAGTGACCCCCTCCTTGTAAGGGAGGTGCTCTCCCAGCTGAGCTAAACGACCTGGGATAAGACTGAAATGATGGTGGGTCGTGCTGGATTCGAACCAGCGACCAATTGATTAAAAGTCAACTGCTCTACCGACTGAGCTAACGACCCTCACCACGACCAGTGCCGACTGCATTACTGCTCCGGCTCTGACGGCGGCCTATATTACGGATTTATCATCCTGGCGCAATAGAAAAATCTTAAATTAAATCTGATTGTTCACTGCGCATACAAAGCACGGCGGTATTTACAAGAGTGTTACGAAAACAGTGACATGCAGCAATGTCACAGCTTGGCCAGACTCTGTTTGGCCAGCTGGGCCGGCGAGGTGTTGGGGTAACCCTTGATCACCTGCTCATAGAAGGCCTTGGCCTCTGCTTTCTTGCCGTCAAGCTGGGCGAGCATGCCGAGTTTCAGCAGGGCATCGGCCCGCTTGGGTGACTTGCTGTATTTGTTCGCCACCGTGGAAAACTGGCTCGCGGCCCCCGCCCTGTCACCCTTGTTGAACATCAGCTGGCCGAGCCAGTAGTGGGCATTGGGAACATAGCTGGAGTTCGGGAACTGCTTGATGAACCCTTCGAAGGCAGGAATGGCCTTGTCGTAGTTCTTCTCCTTGAGCACCATGTTCACGGCTGCGTCGTAGGCCTGGTTCTCATCCTGGTTGGTGGAGTAGTTGGCAGCCGCGGCAGGAGGCGTTGCAGCACCTGCAGCAGGTGTTGCGGGCGCGGCGGCAGGCTGGCTGTTGGCCACCTTGTCGAGCTCTTGGTAGAGTTGGCGCTGGCGCTCCTGGGACTGCTCCATCTGGTAGGTCTGCTGTTCCAGCTGACCACGCAGCTCGGAGACCTCCCCTTGCAGGGAGTCGACCTGTTGCTGCAGTTCGGCCTGCAGACGCAGACGGGCGTTGAGGGTACGCTCCAGCAGAGCAACCCGGTCTTCCAGGCTGCCGGTCGGTACGATGGCACCATTGTTGCCGCTCAGCACTACGCCGCTGCTGCCAGAATCCCCGCTCAGATCGCTCACGGGTGCTGCCGCTTGCGCATTCAAAGCAACCAACACGGCCAGCGCAACACCAGCTTGCTTGTACACAGATTTCATTCGGATCAAACCTTAGCGTTTAGTGCAAATAAAACGGCCAGCGCATAGTCGCTCGCTGATACAGATTTCATTCGGATCAAACCTTGACGTTTAGTGCAAATAAAACGGCCATCGAAATGGCCGCTTGCATATAAACGAACTTCGTTCGACTCAAACCTTAGTAAACCAGGACCGCACGGCGGTTCTTGGCAAAGGCTTCCTCGGTGTGGGACAGATCCAGCGGCTTCTCTTCGCCATAGCTGACGATGGAGAGCTGCTCGGCCTGCACACCCAGGGTTTGCAGATACTTGGCAACAGCCTTGGCACGACGCTCACCCAGCGCGATGTTGTATTCCGGCGTACCGCGCTCGTCGGCGTGGCCTTCGATCAGTACCTTGACGCTCGGACGTTCACGCAGGTAGCTGGCGTGGGCATCCAGCAGGTCGGCGTACTGACCCTGAATGTCGTAACCATCGTACGGGAAGTAGATCACGTTGTCGCGTTGCAGCGCTTCGAACTTCTGACGCATCTGCTCTTCCGGGGACAACATGCCGTTGGCGCCGCCGGTTTGTACACCGCCCATGCCGTCGGTCATGCCGGACTCGGCGCCAGCGGCGTCGGAGTCGGAAGAGGAGCTACAGGCAGCCAGGGTGAACAGTGGCAGTGCGATGGCCAGACCCTTGAGCAGTTTATTGAGTTGCATGCTATTTCCTTAAACCTTTATAACAAAACAAAAAACAATCGATTTTTATCAATTCAAGAAGGGCGACCAAGCTGGTGCACGAATTTCACCGCTACTGGTCGGAAGCACTGCCTTGAAGCGACCGTCGGTCGACACCAATGCAAGACTCTTACGACCCTGATAGATGGTGGCATAAATGATCATGCTGCCATTGGGAGCCACACTTGGCGATTCATCCAGAGCACTCTGGGTCAGTACCAGCATGGCTCCATTTTCCATATCCTGGCGAGCGATGCGATATTGTCCCTGAACCCGGGTCACCATCACCATGGACTTGCCGTCCGGTGTGATGGATGCCCCCTGGTTGGAATCCCCTTCCCAGGTCATCCGGCGAGTCATGCCAGTCGCCAAATTTACGCTATAAATCTGGGGTTTGCCACCACGTTCAGAGGTGAACAGCAAAGTTTGACCGTCCGGCATCCAGGAGGGTTCGGTGTCGATGGTGCGGTTATTTGTGACTCGAGTGAGTTGCTTGCTAGCAACATCAACGACATAGATGTCAGGCTGCCCATCTTTGGACAGAACAATAGCCAAACGACGACCATCCGGAGACCACTCCGGCGCACCGTTGATGCCACGGAAGCTGGTGATCAGACTGCGCTGCTGGGTGTAGATGTCCTGCACATAGATCTCGGACTTCTGGTTCTCGAAGCTCACGTAAGCCAGCTTGCTGCCATCCGGCGACCAGGCCGGGGACATCAGGGGTTCACGGGAGCGCAGCAGAGTCTTCTCGTTGTAGCCGTCGTAGTCGGAGATCCGCAGCTGATACGGGAACTGGGTGCCCTGCTGCACGGAGACATAGGCCAGACGAGTCAGGAAGGCACCACGCTCACCGGTCAGACGCTCGTAGACGATGTCGGAGATGCGGTGGGCAAACTGGCGCATCTGCGCACCCGGGATGGTCGCCATGCGGCTGTCCAGGATGTAACCGTTCGCCTCACCGCCCTGGGTCTTGGCCAGCTGGCCTTTCAGGACGTCGACCAGCTCGAAGTTGATCTTGTAGGTGCCATCACCCACGGCGGCGATGGAGCCGACCACCACGGCTTCGACTCCCTGGGAAGCCCAGGGTGCGAAGTTGATCTCGCCGCTGGAGCTCGGCGTCTGCGGCATCTGGCCACGGGCCAGCGGCTTGAACTTGCCGCTGCGCATCAGGTCGTTGGAGACCACTTCTGCGATATCCTGCGGCAACTGGCCATTGCCCTCCCACTTGAAGGGAGCGATGGCGATGGGACGTGCACTGTCGATACCGCCGGTGATGACGATATCCAAGGCCGCCTGAGCACTCTGGCCCAGCAACAAACAGCCAACCAAAGCAAAAAACACTTTTCTTATCATGGCTTAAACTCTCAGTTCCAATTTGAGACTCAGTTCTCTGATCAACAACCCTTGCCAATCAAAGCAGAAACACTCTCTTAAATCGTTGGCGCTAGCTGAAGGCGTAGATCCTTCATCAATTCGAATGCCGCCGGATCCTTCGGCACCGGCAACTGGTTGGCCTTCAGCACCGCCGCCTTGCCGGAGCGGCAGACCGCCGGATCACCCTGACCGTTGTCCACCGAGATGACGAAGCCGCTACTGGCCAACTTGACACCGATAGTACATGTTTTGCCCCGCATGGTGGGATCCAAAATCATGTAGCGCTCGACCGTGGCCTTGATGAGGGCGGCATACTTGTCGACTTCGCCCTTGGCGGCTGCCGATGCTGCCTGACTGCGCGCATTGGCCTCGGCGGCCAGCTGCTGCTCCATCATGGCTTCCATCTCTTTTTGCAACTTGGCCTCTTCGGCCGCCTTGCGCTTGCGCTCCGCCTCAATCTTGGCCTTTCTGTCGGCCTCGGCCTTCGCCTTCTTCTCTGCGTCAGCTTTTGCCTTCTTGTCAGCCTCTTCCTTCGCCTTCTTCTCGGCCTCGGCCTTGGCTTTCTTCTCGGCTTCCGCCTTCGCCTTTTTCTCGGCTTCGGCCTTGGCCTTCTTCTCGGCTTCCGCTTTCTTGGCCTTGGCCTCTTCCGCCTTGGCCTTCTCTTCAGCCTGCTTCTTCTCCAGCTCTTCTTTTTTCTTCTTGAGCGCCAGCGCCTTGGCCTCTTCCGCCGCCTTGCGTTCGGCTTCGGCCTTCTTGGTCTTCTGCTCTTCCAGCTTGCGGGCTTCCTCGGCTTTCTGGGCCTTCTCTTCGGCCTGCTTCTGTTCAGCCTCTTTCTTCTGCTTGTCGGCTTCGGCCTTGCGGGTCGCCTCTTCGGCCTGCTTGCGCTTGGTCTCGGCGATACGCAGACGCTCCTGCTCCTGTGCCAGCTCGCGTTTGACGCGCTCAGCGTCTTCCTTGTCCTTCTGCTGCTGTGCAGCCTTGGGCTGGGCCTGCTTCTGCTGCTGGACCTGCTGCATCTGCTGCTCCAGCATTTCGCTGTCCATCATGACCGCATTGACGATCTGTCCCTTGGACTCGGGGCGCTTGGGTTTGCTGAAGTCGACACCGACCAGCAGGATGATGCCGATGATCAGATGCAGCAGCAGCGACGCGACGAGATAACCGGAAATACCACGCTTCACATCCATCTCCGTCAGTTCACCGGATCCGTCATCAGACCAACCTGAGGCACACCGGCTTTCTTGAGGGCCACCATCAGCAGGATCACCTCCTCGTAGCGCACGGACTTGTCACCGGCGACCACCACGGGCGCGTTCTGGTTGATGGCCAGATAGCCCATGGCCTTCTCGGTGATGTACTGCTGCATCGCCTCTGGTGTGCCGCTCGGTACGGGTTCGTCATCCGCCTCGCCGGCCTTGATGACGTACTCACCCTCGGTATTGACGCTGACGATGAAAGGCGGCTTGGCGTCTTCCGGCAACTGCTCGGACTCCGCCTGGGGCAGGTCGACCTTGACCCCCTGCGTGATCACGGGCGTGACCGCCATGAAGATGATGAGCAGCACCAGCATGACGTCGATATAGGGCACCACGTTGATCTCGGCGACCTTCTTGCGTTTGAGCCGCTGATAGGTTTGCATTACTTCTCACCCTGCTGTGCGATTTGGCGGTTCAGAATGGTGGTGAACTCGTCCATGAAGTTGGCGTAGGCGTTTTCCAGCCGTTCGACCTTGTTGGTGAAGCGGTTGTAGAAGATAACGGCCGGGATGGCGGCAAACAGACCCATGGCGGTGGCGATCAGCGCCTCCGCGATACCCGGTGCCACCATCTGCAGGGTCGCCTGCTGAACCTGGCCCAGAGCGATAAAGGCGTTCATGATCCCCCAGACGGTACCGAACAGACCGATATAGGGGCTGATGGAACCGATGGTCGCCAAGACCGGCAGGTTGGACTCGAGATCGTCCACTGCACGGGACAGGGAAACGCGCATGGCGCGATAGGTACCGTCCATCACCGCATCCTGACCGCGGGCACCGGCCTTGAGCAGGCGAGCATACTCCTTGAAGCCGGAGTAGAAGATGTCTTCCATGCCTTCGATGTCGTCACGACGGGAGGAGGACTCCTGGTAGAGACGATTGAGGTCGACCCCGGACCAGAATCTGTCTTCAAACTGCTCCGAGGCGAGGTTGGCCGCCTTGATGGCCTTGGAGCGCTGGATGATCAGCGCCCAGGAGACGACCGACATGCCCATCAGGGTCATCATGACCAGTTTCACCAACAGACTGGCTTGCCAGAACAGGCCAATAAACGAAATTTCAGCGTGCACTTAACAGCACTCCCTTGATTTTTTCAGGTATTGCAACAGGTTTCATTTGCGGATGACTGACACAGGCGATCTGTACCATGGCCTGAGTGATCAGCCGTCCATCAGCCGCCAGGATCTGCTGTGAAAAACGCATGGAAGCGCGTTTCACTTCAGTTACTTGCGTCATTACGGTCAGCAGTTCATTGAAGCGGGCAGCCGCGCGGAAGTCGATTTCGGTGCGACTCACCACAAACGCGATCCCCGCCTGCAGCAGGACATCCTGTTCGATGCCGCCTGCGCGCAGGAATTCGGTGCGGGCCCGTTCCATAAACTTGAGATAATTGGCGTTGTAGACGATGCCTCCGGCATCCGTGTCTTCGTAGTAGACACGCACCGGAAACTCAGAGACTTCCCCCATAAAAATCTGTGATCCATTCGACAGTCAGATGGGGGGCTATCATAGCGCAGGGCTGAATAGGAAAGAAGCAGGGGGAGACAGGGAAATCCCCTCTCCCCCTGTTTTTTATGGCGTGCAGCAGCGCCGACAGGCCGAAGACCACAGGGCTGTCAGCATCACAAGAAAAGCGGACAAGAGAAGTGGCTGCGAGCGGCGTGACAAGCGAGGTTCTGTCGCTCTGACCGGGCGGCGGCACGCCCCTCAAAAAAAAAGAAGGAGGTGGGCTCATGCCGACCTCCTTCATCATTTATGGCAGGTAGTAGCTGCTGGTCAGCCAGAGCCCGCAGAGCAGGCTGGGCAGGGCGAGCCAGGGGAGGAACAGCACGCGACCCACCAGGCTGCGCGGGTGAAACCCCAGTCCATGCATGACACCGCAACAGACCGCCCACATCAGCCAGGGCGCGAGCCAGAGGCCGTGCTCACTGGTGTTGGCCGCGACCAGGTTGGGCGCCTGCAAGATGGCGACAGCCAGCAGGGCCGCCGCCAGCAGCATCAGACCTTGCCATGGCTGGCGCTCCAGAGGAGCGGCCAGCCGGGCGAGCCTGTCACTTGTCTTCATCAATCTGACGATCCAGGTTCTCGGTGTGCTCCAGCCAGAGCGCATTGATAATCCCAAACGCACAGGCCAGCAGCAGCCCCAGGATCCAGGTGAAATACCACATATCAGGGCACCTTCTTAGTAGAGCGATTGTTGGTTGTCTTCGATGTGCTTGTTACTCACCCGGCCGAACATCTTGATGTAGGTCCAGATGGTGTAAGCCAGCACGGTCGGCACGAAGACGACTGCGACTACCGTCATCACCTTGAGGGTGTTGAAGGAGGCGGTGGAATCCCACATGGTCAGGCTCTGGGACGGCTCGAGGCTCGAGGGCATCACGAACGGGAACATGGAGAAGCCCGCGGTCAGGATGATGCCGGCGATGGCCAGGGAGGAGAACAGGAACGCCACCCAACCCTTGTCCAGCTTGGCCGCCACGGCGGTCAGCAGACACATCACCAGACCCAGCACGGGTGCGGCAATCATCCAGGGATAGAGGTTGTAGTTCTGCATCCAGGCACCGGCCTGCACCACCACTTCCTTGTGAAGGGGGTTGGTGACGGCGTCGGTGGCGACGGAGCCCACAATCACATAACCATCCATGCCGCTCACCCAGACACCGGCCAGGGCAAACAGCACCAGGGTCAGCAGGGAGAAGATCATGGCGGCGGTGCGAGAGCGCGCCAGCACTTCACCTTCGGTCTTCATCATCAGCCAGGTTGCACCCTGGGTGATGATCATGAAGAGGCTCACCAGACCGGCCAGCAGGCCGAACGGATTGAGCAGACCGAAGAAGTTGCCGTGATAGGTCATCATCAGGAACTGGTTGAAGCTGAACGGTACGCCCTGCAGCAGGTTGCCGAACGCCACCCCGAAGATGACAGGGGGAATGGCGCTACCGGCAAACAGAGCCCAGTCCCAGTTGGAGCGCCACTTGGCATCTTCCTGCAGGGAGCGGTACTTGAAGCCGACCGGACGGAAGAACAGCGCCATCAGGGTCAGGATCATGGCGATGTAGAAGCCGGAGAAGGCCGCCGCATAGACCATGGGCCAGGCGGCGAACAGGGCGCCACCGGCGGTCACCAGCCAGACCTGGTTGCCTTCCCAGTGCGGCCCCATGGTGTTGAGCATCACGCGACGCTCCACATCCTTCTTGCCGACGAAGGGGAGCAGGGCGCCCACCCCCATATCGAAACCGTCGGTGATGGCAAACCCGATCAGCAGCACGCCGACCAGCACCCACCAGACCAGACGCAACAGTTCGTAATCAAACATGGGTCACTCTCCTTATGCCTTGCTCTGTTCGAAGTGGTACTTGCCCGTCTTCAGGCTGCTTGGGCCCAGGCGCGCATACTTGAACATCAGGTACATCTCGATGATCAGCAGTACGGTGTAGAACAGGAAGATCCCGATCAGAGAGAACCAGATCTCGGACGCAGGAATGTTGGATGCAGAGACATAAGTCGGCAGCATCTCGGCGATGGTCCAGGGTTGACGACCATATTCAGCGACAAACCAGCCAGCCTCGATGGCGATCCAGGGCAGCGGAATGCCGTACAGCAGCGCCTTGAGCAGCCACTTGCGCTCGCCGATCTTGTGGCGGGTGCTGTCATAGAAGGCCAGACCGATCAGCACCAGCATCAGGATGCCGCAGGCGACCATGATGCGGAAGGCGAAGAACAGCGGCAGTACCTGCGGGATGGAGTCATCCACGGCGGCCTTGATCTGCTCGTCGGTGGCGTCGGTCACGTTGGGGGTGTAACGCTTGAGCAGGAGACCGTAGCCCAGATCCTGCTTCACTTCGTCGAAGCGGGCGCGGGTATCGTCGGACTTGTCACCGGATTGCAGCTTGGTCAGCAGGTCGTAGGCGGTCATGCCGTTGCGCACGCGCAGCTCATGCTCGCTCTTGAGATCCTTGAGACCAGTCACCTGACCGTCCAGGGAACGGGTGGCGATGATGCCGAGGGCATAGGGGATCTTGATGGCGTAGTCGGTGCGCATCTCCTCCTGGTTCGGGATCCCGAACAGGGTGAAGGATGCCGGAGCCGGCTCCGTGTTCCACTCGGCCTCGATGGCTGCCAGTTTCACCTTCTGCACTTCCCCGGTCTCGTAGCCGGACTCGTCACCCAGCACCAGCACGGAGAGGATGGAGGCCATGCCGAACGCGGCCGCGATGGCGAAGGAGCGACGAGCGAACGCCACATCACGATTCTTCAGCAGGTAATAGGAGGAGATCCCGAGCACGAACATGGCGCCCGTGGTATAGCCTGCTGCCACGGTGTGGACGAACTTGACCTGGGCAACCGGGTTGAACACCAGGTCGGCGAAGCTCACCATCTCCATGCGCATGGATTCGAAGTTGAACTCGGCACCCACCGGGTTCTGCATCCAGCCGTTGGCGACCAGGATCCACAGTGCGGAGAGGTTGGTCCCGAGCGCCATCAGCCAGGTAGCCGCCAGGTGCTGGCGCTTGCTGAGACGATCCCAACCGAAGAAGAACATACCGACGAAGGTGGACTCCAGGAAGAAGGCCATCAAGCCTTCGATGGCCAGCGGGGCCCCGAAGATGTCGCCGACATAGTGGGAGTAGTAAGCCCAGTTGGTACCGAACTGAAACTCCATGGTGAGCCCGGTGGTAACCCCGAGGGCAAAGTTGATACCGAACAACTTGCCCCAGAACTTGGTCATGTCCCGGTACACTGTGTTGTTGGTCATCACATAGACAGACTCCATGATCGCCAGGATGAAGGCCATCCCCAGCGTCAAGGGTACAAACAGGAAGTGATAAAGGGCCGTCGCAGCAAATTGGAACCGCGATAGGTCTACCACATGCTCAGCAATCATGATGTTTCCTCACCGATTATTGGCACGGCTATTTTAAGTTTTAAGGACAAAGCTTCCATTGGAAGTCCCCGAACGGTCGGTCACCCCTCGCGGACTGACCGGATTCGACTGCCACCACATTAACAACAAGGCAATATACAGGAACAAAAAAAGCTAATGTTTAACATCTAATAAACAATAACCAGGGTTCTATTCCCGCCTATAATGATCGCTGTTTTATATCACCTTTATTTGATTAAAATCAATGTAAAACCACCCTCAATACATGTTTTTTCAAGGTAACTTATAGGGCTTTTCCCATTAATTATGGGAGCTTCATCACAAAAAACGATAAGTCGTAAATAATTGATTTAAATCAATTTTATGACTCACTAAAATAGTTTCAATTCTGTTAAAAAAATACGCAACCCCGGAAATAAAGCCCTCACATCTCGATTATTTCAATAAATGGCCAGGCTCATCCAAAAATCAATTTAAACCCAGTAAAAACACATGTTTATGCGGATTGGCACCCCCACGAAAATCATTAGTTTATCTAATCAAAAGCCCATAGATTTTCTTGTTTGCCCCACCCGGAAAGAGCTCCTACAATGCGCCTCGCAGTGAGGGCATACCTCTGAATACAGGCCGGTCATTCCGGGTTCCCGGTACGTATTCGATGAACATTTCGAACCTGTTTGTTGGGATTAATGATGAAAAAGTTTGTTGCCAAGACCATCCGTTACTACAAGCTTTCTTTCGTTCAACTCTATCAAATGAACCGACTCTGAAGCCTCGCGACGGCTCCTCTGTTTTTTCCCGACCGGTCTGCAGACGCGCTCACTGTCTGTGAACATCCATCCTGAATTGTCTTTGCCCACCGCCTGTGCCGTGGGCTTTTTTTTTGCCCGCAAAACAAAAAGCCGCCTCAAGGGCGGCTTTTTGGTTCATATCGCAACGTCTACTGATCTGCCGGTCGTTCCAGGCCAAAGTGTGCGTAGGCTCTCTGAGTTGCAATCCGCCCTCTGGGTGTACGTTGCAGATAGCCTTGCTGGATCAGATAAGGTTCCAGCACGTCTTCTATGGTGTCCTTCTCCTCACCGATGGCGGCGGCCAGGTTGTCGAGCCCGACGGGCCCCCCCATAAACTTGTCGATGACGGCCAACAATAGCTTGCGATCCATGAAGTCGAAACCTTCATTGTCCACGTCCAGCATGTCCATAGCACGGGCCGCAATGGGTCCGTCAATTCGCCCGTCAGACTTCACCTGGGCAAAATCTCGTACCCGCCTTAACAAACGGTTAGCAATGCGCGGTGTCCCCCGGGAGCGACGGGCTACCTCGAGAGCGCCGTCTTCCGTCATGTCGAGCCCGAGGCAGCGGGCGCTGCGAGAGACGATGTCGGTCAGGTCCTTGACGTTGTAAAACTCGAGGCGCTGCACGATGCCAAACCGGTCACGCAGGGGGCTGGTGAGGGAGCCGGCCCGGGTGGTGGCACCGATCAGGGTGAAGGGAGGGAGATCGAGCTTGATGGAGCGGGCCGCCGGCCCCTCCCCTATCATGATGTCGAGCTGATAATCCTCCATGGCCGGGTAGAGCACCTCCTCCACCACCGGGCTGAGACGGTGGATCTCGTCGATGAAGAGCACATCGTTCGGTTCCAGGTTGGTGAGGAGCGCCGCCAGATCGCCGGCCTTCTCCAGCACGGGGCCCGAGGTGGTCTTGATGTTGACCCCCATCTCGTTGGCGACGATGTTGGCCAGCGTGGTCTTGCCAAGGCCGGGAGGCCCGAAGATCAGCAGATGATCGAGGGCCTCCCCGCGCTGGCGGGCGGCCTCGATGAAGATCTCCATCTGGTCGCAGACGTGATCCTGCCCGGTGTAATCGGCCAGTTTCCTGGGCCGGATGGCCCGATCGATGATCTCGTCCTCGCGGGCAGCCCCCGCCGAGATGAGACGATCCGCTTCAATCATGGGCTACCTCACGCGCTGCATCCCCGCTCGCACCGGCGCGCGGCAGGGGGTGATCCGCTCTGTTCATGGTCACACTCACACCAGGCTGCGCAGGGATTCGCGGATGATGGCCTCGACCGACATCCCCTCGACCGCCACCTTGGTGACGATCTGGCTCGCCTGCTGCGGCTTGTAGCCGAGCGCCACCAGGGCGCTGGCCGCCTCCTCGCTCGCATCGGGGGCGCGCAGCGGGCTCTCCTTGGCAGGCAGGGCGATCTCGGCCGGGGAGAAGAGATCGTGGCTGACCCAACCCTTGAGCCTGTCCTTCATCTCCACCACCAGCCGCTCGGCGGTCTTCTTGCCCACCCCGGGCAGCGTGACCAGAGAGCTTATCTCCTCGCGCTCAACGCTCATCACAAACTGGGTGGCCGTCATGCCGGAGAGGATCGCCAGCGCCAGCTTGGGGCCGACCCCGTTGGTCTTGATCAGCTCGCGAAACAGCGCCCGCTCCTGCTTGTGGTTGAAGCCGTAGAGTAGCTGGGCATCTTCACGCACCACGAAGTGGGTGTGAATGACGGCCTCCTTCCCGAGTTCGGGCAGATCATAGAAGCAGCTCATGGGCATATGAACCTCATATCCCACCCCTCCGACTTCCAGCAACACCTCGGGGGGTTGCTTCTCGATGATGACGCCTCTCAAGCGACCGATCATGTTCTTTTCCTCGCCACGCAGACTCTCGCAAATTGGGTCATAGCATAAAGAATAACTGGATAAGTATCCAGCATAGGTCCATGCAGATCATGGGATGACCAGCTCTTCATACCCGGCCATTTCCCTCGTTCAGAACACTGTCTATCACTTTATTTTCCATCGGGGATGGCACATCTTCGTCATTGATTGAACACTGAAATGGTCTTGTTCGGCACCATGGAAGGCTTGAATCATGAAAATCGTCACCACATCCAACCTCGGACTCACCATTCTGCTCGGCTGCACCCTGGGCATGGGGGCGATCGGCTGGTATGGCAGCCAGCGGCTGGCTGATCTGCTCTCCTACGTCCTGGGTGCCGCCTGGCAGACGGCAGATGGTGCCATGGAGGGCTCCATCGAACTCGGCAACCAGTCGCTCTATATCCAGAAAATGCTCTCGGGGATCCCCCTCGACGCACCGGAACTGCAACGGGCAAAAGCGGCGGCCAGCGACGCTTTGCGCCGGGTGGAGCAAGGAGGGCTCATCGATGGGGCGGCCATTACCACACTGAAGCAGCATGAGCAGACCTATCAGCAAGAGCAGGCACAGCTGCTGACCCTCTATCGCACCTTCACAAGCACCGATGAGGCGCTGCGCGCCAGTTCTGAACGCATGTCACGCCTCTCGACCAGGCTGGAGGTGATCGGTGACGAGGCCGTCGAGAGCCTCACCCGCTCACCGGATCAGGCCATCAGCTGGAACGGCGGCCTCGCGACCCGCTGGCAGGCGGCCGATGGCGGCATGGAGGCCAACATCGGATTCTTGCGCCAGCTCTATGCGCTGGAGAAGATGCAGAGCGAAGGCCCTACTCCTGCCATCCAGGCCGAGCTGGCACAAGCCACCCGCTTCTATCAGGACGCGGTTGACGGCATGCTGGCAACCGGCCAGTTCGATGTGCCCGGTGACGGGGAGTTTGCAGGCCAAAGGCTCTCCACCCAGTATCGTGCCCTGCAAGCCGACAATGCCCGCCTGATCCGTGAATGGACCACAGCCTTGAGCGCTTATCAGAACCAGCTGGCCCGTTACGAACACAGTGCCGACCAGCTCAGGCTGGCGCTGGTCGAGGTCGAGGCCCAGGGGGACGCCACCGTCGAGGATCAGGTTCACCAGCTCAACGCCATCATCGACTACACCAGAGGACTCATCCTGGGGGGCTTGCTGCTCAGCCTGCTGAGCGTCACCTGCTGCGGCTTCTGGCTGGTACGCACCATTGTTCGTCCGCTACTCCAGGTCGACAAGCGCATGCAGGACATCGCCGCCGGGGAGGGAGATCTCAATGCCCGCATCAACCTCTCACGCGACGACGAGATTGGCTCCCTGGCCGGCAGCGTGGATCGCTTCATCGAGAAGCTGCAGAAGATGATCAGCGCCACCATGGACAACAACCAGCACATCAACCTGCACGTGCACACCTCGGTCAACCGGGTCCAGGCCATCAGCCAGAGCAGCCGCCAGACCGCTGCGCATGCCCAGGCGCTGCACCACGACAGCGAGCAGATGGTGCAGGTGGCCACCACCATCTCGGACAACTGCAACCTGGCGGCACACAACGCCAACGAGGTACGCCAGCTCACCACGCAAAGCAGCCAGTATGTCTCCTCCGCCACCGCCGGCATGCAGCGGGTGGTCATGGAGGTGGGTGAATGTGCCACCGCCATCAATGCCCTCAAGGAGCAGGCAGGGCAGATTGGCCAGATCATCTCCACCATCAGCAATATTTCGGAGCAGACCAACCTGCTGGCACTCAATGCCGCCATCGAAGCCGCCCGGGCGGGCGAGATGGGGCGCGGTTTTGCCGTGGTGGCCGACGAGGTGCGCACCCTGGCCAATCGCACCGCCACCTCCAGTGCCGAGATAACGGATGTGATCAACAGCATCCAGCAGCAGACAGAGCAGGCTTATCTGATGATGCAACGCAACCTGAAAACTGTGGAATCGGGTATGGCGGACTCCGACAACACCAAACAGATCCTGTTCAAGGTAGAAGAGGCCATCGATCAGCTCGCCGACATGGTGCAACAGGTGGCAGAGGCGACCAGCCAGCTCTCCCACACCCTGGGACACACCACGGGCAAGGTTTCGGATATCAGCCTGCAGGCCCAGACGGGCGAACAGGAAGCCCAGGAGTGCCTGCAACTGGCCTCCTCCCTCCATCAGGCCAGCCAGCAGCAACAGCAGTTGCTGTCGCAATTTCGGGTCTAGTGCGGGCGGGGCAAGGCCCCCGCCCTCCCCCCAGCGCCGCTGAATTTAGCCCTTGGGCCGGGGGGCTTCGCCTGTTAAAATTCCGCACTTGAAATTTTCCAGGGCCAAGCCGCCCGAACTAGCGAAGGTCTACCGCGATGCGTACCAGCCAATATCTGCTTTCCACTCTCAAGGAAACCCCCTCCGACGCTGAAGTTGTCAGCCACCAGCTGATGCTGCGCGCCGGGATGATCCGCAAACTCGCTTCCGGCATGTACGCCTGGCTGCCGACCGGCCTGCGGGTCCTGAAGAAGATTGAAAACATCGTCCGCGAAGAGATGAACAATGCGGGTGCCGTCGAAGTGTCCATGCCGGTGGTACAGCCCGCCGAGCTGTGGCAGGAGTCCGGCCGTTGGGATGACTACGGCCCCGAGCTGTGCCGCCTGACCGACCGTCACAACCGCCCCTTCGTGCTGGGTCCGACCCACGAAGAGGTGATCACCGCGCTGGTCCGTTACGAAGTGAACAGCTACAAGCAACTGCCGCTGAACCTCTACCAGATCCAGACCAAGTTCCGCGACGAAGTGCGCCCCCGTTTCGGCGTGATGCGTGGCCGCGAATTCCTGATGAAGGATGCCTACTCCTTCCACATCGACAAGGCTTCCCTGGTCGATACCTATGAGAAGATGCATGCGGCCTACTGCACCGCCTTCACTCGCATGGGTCTGAACTTCCGCCCGGTGCAGGCCGATACCGGCTCCATCGGGGGCACCGGCTCCCACGAATTCCAGGTGCTGGCCGAGAGCGGTGAAGACTTGATCGCCTTCTCCGATACATCCGATTACGCCGCCAACATCGAGATGGCCGAAGCCCTGGCACCGGCTGGCGAGCGCGCTGCCGCAACCAAAGCCCTGACCAAGGTGGCCACCCCGGCCGTCCACACCATCATTGATGTGGCCGCTTTCCTGAACGTGGCGCCGACCGCCATCGCCAAGACCCTGCTGGTACTGGCCGAGGAAGACGAGCACGGAAAACAGGCTGTCATCGCCCTGGTACTGCGTGGCGACCACGAGCTGAACGAAATCAAGGCCGAGAAGCTTTCTGGCGTGGCTAACCCGCTGACCTTCGCCAATGACGAGCAGATCAAGGCTGCCGCCGGTTGCGACGCAGGCTCCATCGGCCCGGTCGGCTTTGCCGGTCGCATCATCGTCGATCGCAGCGCCGCCCATCTGAGCGATTTTGTTTGCGGCGCCAACGAGACCGGTTTCCACCTGACCGGTGCCAACTGGGATCGCGACATCACCTCTTTTGAGGTTGCCGACTTGCGCAACGTGGTAGAAGGTGACCCGAGCCCGTGCGGCCAGGGCAAGCTGCTGCTCAAGCGCGGTATCGAAGTGGGCCACATCTTCCAGCTGGGTACCAAGTACTCCGAAGCGATGAAGGCGAGCGTGCTGAACGAAGGCGGCAAGTCCGTCACCATGGAAATGGGTTGCTACGGTATCGGGGTTTCCCGTCTGGTGGCTGCCGCCATCGAGCAGAACAACGACCAGTACGGCATCATCTGGCCGGACGCCATCGCCCCGTTCGAAGTGGCCATCGTGCCGATGAACATGCACAAGTCCGAGCGCGTGGCCGAGCAGGCGCAACAGTTCTACGCCGAGCTCAAAGCCGCCGGTGTGGACGTGCTGTTTGACGACCGCAAGGAGCGCCCGGGTGTGATGTTCGCCGACATGGAGCTGATCGGTGTGCCCCACGCCATCGTCATCGGTGACCGTGGTCTGGACAACGGCGTGGTGGAGTACAAGTGCCGCCGCTCCGGCGAGAAGCAGGAAGTGGCGATCAAAGAGATCGTTGCCCTGCTCAAGGCCAAGCTGGGTCGCTGATAACGCGACACCGCCTTTCGCTTTTCATAGGAAAGCCCCGAGTGCCACGGCACTCGGGGCTTTTTATATGGCTCTCAGCCATGATGCACAAAAATGCGTCTCCAGCGTGAACCAATGAGATAACTGCATTGCCCTGTACACGGCACGGCTGATTTCCTAGACTGGCGCTCTTTACCCAGCTTGCCCGAGAAGTTATGTCCATCGCCTCAGCCAATACCGTTGTCGTGCTCGACTTCGAGACCACAGGGCTTTCACCCGGACAAGGGGATAGAGCCATCGAGGTCGGTGCCGTCAGAATCAAGGATGGCCATATCAGTGAGCGTTTCTCGGCATTGATGAATCCGGGCTTCAACGTGAGCAGCTTCATCGAGCAATATACCGGGATCAGCAATGCCATGCTGAAACAGGCTCCCCCCTGTAACGAGGTGATGGCGGATTTCGTCGACTTTATCGGTGATGACAATCTGGTCGCCCACAACGCCTCCTTCGACAAGCGCTTTCTGGATGCGGAAATAGAGCGATTGCCGGCGCAATACCGCGGCCAGTTCGCCTGTTCCCTGCTGCTATCGAGGCGCCTGTTTCCCGATGCCCCGGATCACAAGCTGGGTACCCTGGTGCAATACCGGAGTCTGCCCAATGACGGGGTGTTTCACCGTGCCCTGGCGGATGCCGAGGTGACGGCCCACCTCTGGCTTGCCTTGTTGGAAGAGCTGGCGTGTCGACATGGCATTATCGACCCGGACTTTGAATTGCTGCTGACCCTTGGCAAGAAGCCAAAACAGGTGATTCCATCCTTCCTGCGGGAATATGCGACTCGGAAATAATATGTGCCGACATGCATCATCAATCATCCATGCCATGTCGGCACTGAATTTACCCGCCTTCAAATCCATGATGGCCCGGCGTAAAGAGAGGCAGGCAAGCAGATAATTTAGCACTGCACATCAATGAAAAAGCGCGCCAAATGGCGCGCTTTTTGTTTCCTTGTCATCTGGCGACGGGGCAGGTTCACGGCGCTTCAGGCATTGCGACCGATAAAGAGATCGGTCACATGGCAGCTGCTTCTCGCGGCCAGCGCATCCAGCATGTAGGCTGCCGCGTCTTCCGGCGTCATGAAGCCACTCGAATCCACGTGATCCGAATTCTCCCAGAACTCGCTGCGGATCCCGCTCGGATAGAGGTTCACCAGTCGCAGGGGAGCACTCTTCAGCTCGGCCCGCAAGGATTCGAGAAAGCCGCGCATGCCCCATTTGGAGGCGCAATAGAGGCTCTCGTTGGCCTTGCCGGTCTGGGCGGCAGAGGAGAGCACATTCGCCAGCACCCCGCCCTTGTCACTGATGAGGCGCACCGTCTGCTGGGCCACCAGAATGGTGGAGATGAGATTGCTCTCCACCACCCGGCGGATCTGCTCGGCGGTGTAGACACCGACCGGGCCAAACTCGCCCACCCCGGCGCAGTGGATCACCATGTCGGGCTGCCCGCCCCACTCCACCGCAGCGGCGAAGGCGACGTCGACCTCTTCATGGTGCGCCAGATCGGCAGCGATGCCGATCACCGCGCTGCCGAGCAGTTGTTCCTGCTCCTGCAGTCGCTGATAACGGCGCCCCATCATGGAGACCTGATGGCCCCGCTCAACCAGTCCGATGGTCAGCGCCCGGCCGAGACCAGAACCGGCACCTGTCACTATGATGTGGCCCATTATCGCTCCTCGTCGTCAGTCGACGGTCAGATTAGAAAGTGAATTCGCCGCCCATGAACCAGCCATCGACAGACTGATCGATATTGGCGAAGTCGACCTTGGCTTCACGCCAGCCGGCACGCAGCTTGATCGGCATGGAGGAGAACTTGTAGGAACCACCCAGACGGTAGTCATAGTTGTCCGCATCGTGAGTGCGCAGATCGCCGAAGAAGGCGATGCCGGTGCCCGGGATCTTCACTTCACTGCCGGCATAGGCCATCAGGGTATCTTCGTCATAACCCTTGCGACCGGAGTAGACCTGCTCGCCATCGTAGTGACGACCGGTCATACCCAGATCGATCTTGAACAGATCGTTGTTGAACAGACGGTAGTAGAGGCTCAGATCGTAGGCTGTCAGGTCGTTCTTGAAGGCGCCACCGGAGGTGCTGAAATCGGAAATTTCAAATTTGGCGTTCGGCAGGAAGATGATACCGTGTTCCAGTTGCAGATAGCCGTTCCAGTTGTATTTGTCATCATAGTGATTGGCACTATAACCATATGCCTGACCACTGCCCTGAGAAGCCCATACATCAGCACCGGCGGCAAAACGCCAGTCGTCAGCGGCCATGGCACTCTGGCTGCACAGCGCCAACACAAAACCGGCAATCAGTGTCTTCTTCATTACTTCACTTCCTCTTGCATACATGGAAAGAGCGCTATTTTACCCGGTGCAGCCAAAATACCCAGTCTCAAATCTGAACAAACGACGATAAATGTCAGTGCTTCATCCCTTTCATGGGTTCGACCGGCTTCACGGGCAGGCTCAGTGACAGCGTCTGCCCATCGTCCAGGGTCAGGGTCAGCGGGAAGGGCGTGCCCTGGGCCAGGGTATGGATGTCGAACAACATGATGTGCAGACTGCCGGGCTTGAGCACGGCCTCCCCCTTGGCCGGGATCTCGATGCTCTCCACCTGGCGCATCTTCATGACGCCGTTCTCGTGCAAATGGGTGTGCAGCTCGACACGGCCCGCCTCAGGGGACGCTCCCGCCACCAGTTTCACCGGTTTGTCCCCATCGTTCCTGAGCACCATGAACGCCGCCGTGTTCGGCGAGCCAGGGGGCAGCAGGCGCACATAACCATCGACTGCGTCGACCTTGGCCAGGGCCGGGGCGGCCAGAAGCAGTGCCATGGTGGAATAAAACGCACGTTTAAACATGGTTGAAATCCTTTTATGATGTTGTTAAACGAGACAAAGCTTACCCCTGTGGCAAGCTTTTGACAGCCCCCGACAACAAGGATTCAGACATGGCCCTCACAATTCTGGCCGAACAGCAGGACGGCTTGCTCACCCTGACCTTCAATCGACCGGAAAAGCGCAATGCCCTCAACACGGAGACGTATCTGGCGCTGACCGACGCACTGCGCCAGGCCGCCCGGGACGAAGAGGTCCATGTGCTGCTGTTGCAAGGCCAGGCGGAGTGCTTCACCGCCGGCAACGATCTGGCCGACTTTGTTGGCAAGCACGCCCTTGAGCCGGACGACCCCATCCTGCAATTTCTGCACACCCTGGCCGACTTCCCCAAACCGGTGATCGCCGCCGTGGGCGGCCCGGCAGTCGGCATCGGCACTACACTGCTGCTGCACTGCGACCTGGTCTATCTGGGTGACAACGCCCGGCTGCAGCTGCCTTTCGTCGAGCTGGGACTGGTGCCGGAGTTTGCCGCCAGCCTGCTGCTGCCACGCGCCGTCGGTCACCTCAAGGCGGCGGAACTGTTGCTGCTGGCAGAGGCCATCGATGGAGAAGAGGCGCTGCGTCTCGGGCTCGCCAACCGGGTGCTGGCCCCGGCGGACCTGCTCCACTTCGCTCGAGAGCAGGGACTGAAACTGGCGGCCAAGCCGCCGATGGCGCTCCAGAAGAGCAAGGCGCTGCTCAAGCAGGAGCTCAAACAGGCGGTGCATTTCGTCATCGACCTGGAAGCGCGCGCCTTCGCCCAGGCCCTGCAAGGGGAAGAGGCGCAAAGCCGCATCGCCAGCAAGCTGCAAAAACGGCGCTGAACTCAGTTGAGACGGAACCGGCCTATCAACTCGCAGCCCTGCACCCTGTCCTGCACCTGAATAAGCCGGGCAATCTCCGGATTGGGGTGGCGCTTCAAGAAGGAGAGCAGGGCGGCGCGGCAGCAGCCCAGCTCACTGATGAGGGATTCGCACTCCCGGTTGGGGCACTGGGGCACCAGGGCGGTGACCAGCTCGGAGGCGAGCTTGAGGTAGCGCAGTTCATAGGCGGGCTCTTCCATGGCACGCCAGAAGTCAGCCATGCGGTGACAGGTGGCGACCCGCATGCTGGCCAGTTCGTCCAGATCCCCGGAGGCCAGCTCATAGACTTCCCCCAGGGCCTGCTGATAGAGGCAGATCGCCGTGCCCAGAGCCCCCATGCCAAGGGCGTTCTCCGCCTCCAGCATGTAACGTTGCCAGTTCTGATGTTCCATGTTCCTCTCCTTTGCCGACACGAGTGGAGTCTGTATCATGGCCAATCGAGAACAAATATCAACCAGACCCTTTGTGCAGGATCCCTCAACCCGCCGTTCTGGGCTGATTGACGCGACACTGCTTGCCGGGGTAACCAGGCAGATCCGCCGCCTTGCTGCTGCACGCCAGCCGTTTGGCTTCGGCGAGGCGATCCGCGAGGTTGACCTCATCGATCGGCTGCCAGGCCATCTGCTGGCCGAGCCAGCTGGCCCAGGCAAACTCGACGAAGTAGACCTGATCCTTCTTGCTGAAGTAGCCCGCATCCTGCAACAGCCCCGCCAGGGTGCGGTAGGGATAATCCGGCAACTCACCGATATGGCCGGGCAACTGCTCGGGAGTCAGGGGTTGACCCCGTTCATCCTTGAGCCAGGCCCAGTGGTTGTTCTGCATCTGGCTCCAGAAATTGGCCCTGTCCTGCAACCGTGCAATCACCTTGACCCTGACCTGCTTCACCCCCTGCTGCCACAGCGCCTTGGTCAGGTGGTGCCTGTCCACCAGCCAGTAACCCCCATCCGGCGCGATGACGATGGGGATCTCTTTCTTTTTCATCAGTTTGTCGAGCTGCTTCTCGCTCTTGTCCGCCAGCTCCCGGGCTGTGGTATCCACCTGCAACTGACCGACGCCACCCTGGGTGGGGTGCAGCGCCTCTATGTTTACCTCGCACCAGCTTCCCACCGGGCTGCTCTTCTCGCACGGGGACAACGCCCAGGCGCCCTGGCTCAGCACGCAGGCCAACAAGATCCATGCTCTCATCACTCTCTCCTTTTCCTGGCGCTCACGGCGCCCCCTCGTTGACAGCCGCATCGGATATCATGGGACTCATGCTGGCGGTCTGACCAGCAAAGGGGATATCATGATTTCCCATCTGCCGGCGATGCATTCTCGCCGAGTTTTCTCCCCGCTTCACACATTTTGAAGGATTCACCATGAAAGGATGGAGCCCCCTGCTGGCCCTGCTGGGCTGTGCCTGCGTCCAGGCCGCCGATGTGCCGCCCGGCACCCCACTCGCCGCCGAGCAGGCCGTCGTCCGTCATCTCAAGGATGAACCGGCGAGCCTGAGCCCCCTCAAGCTGGTGGGACTGCCGGAGCTGCAGGTCCTCAGGGATCTTTACGAGGGGCTGCTGACCCAGGGACCGGACGGCAAGGTGCTGCCCGGGGTGGCATCCCGCTGGGACAACGAGGGGAACCAGACATTCACCTTCCACCTGAGGCCGGATGCCCGCTGGTCCAACGGCGACCCCGTGCGCGCCGCCGACTTCGTCTATGGCTGGCGCAAGCTGGTTGACCCCAGGGAAGCCGCCACTTTCGCCTGGTTCGCCCAGCTCGCTCGCTTCGACAAGGTGGACGACATAGTGGCAGGCAAGCTGGCCCCCGATGCGCTCGGGGTGGAGGCCGTCGATGACCATACCCTGAAAGTGACCCTCTCCCAGCCGGTGCCCTATTTCCTGAGCCTGCTGACCCATCCCAGCCTGTCGCCCCTGCACCGGGCCAGCATGGAACAATATGGCAACCAGTGGACCCAGCCCGGCAAGCTGGTGGGCAACGGCGCCTTCGTGCTGAGTCACCGGGTGGTGAACGAGAAACTGGAGCTGACGCCCAATCCCTACTACTGGGATCGCGCCCACACGGTGCTGACCCGCGTCACCTTCGTGCCCATCAACCAGGAGAGCGCGGCCACCCACCGCTATCTGGCCGGGGATCTGCACATCACCGAATCCTTCCCCAAGGAGCAGTACCAGAGCCTGATGGCCCAGATCCCGGGGGAAGTCTATACCCCGGAACAGCTCGGCACCTACTACTACGCCTTCAACACCCAGCGCCCGCCCCTCAATGATGTGCGGGTGCGCCAGGCGCTCTCCTACACCATCGACAGGGGCCTGATTGCCGACAAGGTGCTGGGCACCGGGGAGAAACCGGCCTACCACTTCACCCCGGACGTGACCGCCGACTTCGACCCCAAGCCCAATCTGCTCTCCACCAGCAGTCAGCAGGCGCTGGACGAGCGTGCCAGAGCCCTGCTGAAAGAAGCGGGCTACGGCCCAAGCAATCCCCTCAAGCTGACCCTGCTCTACAACACGGCGGAAATTCACAAGAAGATGGCGCTGGCCATCGCCAACCTGTGGAAACAGAAGCTGGGGGCCCGGGTCGAGCTCACCAACCAGGAGTGGAAAACCTATCTCGACAGCCGTCAAAGCGGCCAGTTCGAGGTGATCCGCTCCTCCTGGGTCGCCGATTACAACGACCCCTCCGCCTTCCTCGGGCTCTGGGGATCGGGCCACAGCGGCAACATGGCCCGGTTCGCCAACCCGGCTTACGACAAGCTGCTGGCGCAGGCGGCCAACAGTCAGGATCCCGCAGAACGGGCCCGCCTGTTCGATGAGGCCGAGGCCATCTTGCAGAAGGAGGCCCCCATCGCCCCCATCTACCAGTACACCAATGCCCGGCTCATCAAGCCCTGGCTCAAGGGGTATCCCATCAACAACCCGGAAGACGTGGCCTACAGCCGTCAGCTCTACCTCGTCAAACACTGAGTCCGGGGAGGGGTCGGGACATCTGACCCCTCCTGGCACTGTTCCTGTTCAAGTTCCCGGCATAAAATGCCGCCTCTTTTCATTCATCAACCCCGTGATCCGATCCTGCCATGCGTGCTCTGCTCCTGATTGCCCTGTTTGTTGCCCTTCCCGCCAAGGCCGCCGATGAAACCGAATGCCGCCAGGCCTTCCTCGAATGGATGTTGAGCCAGCAGAAGCAGTTCAGCGACCGCAAGGCCAGCAAGATGGAGCGGCGCAATGCCGAACGAGCCATCGATCAGGCCCGGGATGCCTTCGCCAAGCAGGAGAGTTTCTGCCAGACCATGGCCTGGGTCGCCAGCACAGAAGACAATGACCCCCGCTTCAAGCCGAGGACGGGGGAGATCCACGACTTCACTCCCCGCGGCTGAGCCGCCATCTACGACTTTTTTCAGCCTTTCCCGTGTTGATTTATTGACCCAAGCCAAGGTGGTGTAACAGTCCACATCTACAATGACGCCGTAACAATCACAAAAATAAAAAATAATTTTATCAGTTACTTGGCTCATTCAGGATGCGCACATGACCACAACCCGGCACGAAGGGGAGATCCGTTTCCCCGATCACATATCACTGATCTCGACCACGGATCCCGCCAGTCACATCACTTATGCCAACCAGCACTTTTGCGATGTGGCGGGCTACAGCGCGACCGAAATGGAAGGGGAGCCCCACAATCTGGTCCGCCACCCCGACATGCCCAAGGCCGCGTTCGCCGACATGTGGCGCCGCCTGCAACAAGGAAAGAGCTGGATGGGGCTGGTAAAGAACCGCGCCAAGAGTGGTCAGTTCTACTGGGTCAACGCCTACGTCACGCCGATTCTCAACGATCAGCAGCAGATCATCGAATACCAGTCTGTCCGCACCCGTCCCCAGGATCACGACATCGCCTGGGCAGAGCAGCTCTATGCCCGGATCCGTGACGGCAAGGCACTGCCCTGGCTGACCCGGCTGACTCTGGAGCCGGGGCAGCTGTGTCTACTGCTCTCTGGCACCGCCCTGCTCGGCATGGGGGCCAGTCTGGTCACCGGCCAGCCGGGGTGGGGCGTCATCACCCTGCTCTGCTTGCTGGCCCAGATGGGACATGGCAGGCATCTGCAACGGCGGCTGGCCAGGCTGCTGACCATGGCGGGCGAGGAGCAGGGCAGCGCCCTTTGCCAGGTACTCTATGCCAGGCGTCAGGACAGCCTGGCCGCCCTTGAACTGCTGCTGCGCATGAAGAAGGCGGAGCTGCGCGCCGTGGTGGGTCGCAGCGCGGACACCAACCAGCAGATCCTGCAGGCGGCGGAGGATGACAGGGGGCATATCCAGACCATAGACACTCACCTGCAACAGCAGCGGGCCCAGAGCGAGCAACTGGCGGCGGCCATCACCCAGATGAGCCAGTCCATCCGCGATGTGGCTGACAATGCCCACCAGGCCAATGCGCTGGTGGGCGAGGTCCAGCAGGTGTCCGCCAGTGGCCAGCAGGCGCTGGCCACCACCCGGGATTCGGTCGACAGGCTTCATCAGGAGCTGGACGCCAGCCAGGGCGTGCTGGCGCGCCTGACCCAGGACAGCCAGAAGATCAACGGCATTCTGGAGGTGATCGGGCAGATTGCGGATCAGACCAACCTGCTCTCCCTCAATGCGGCCATCGAGGCGGCACGGGCCGGTGAACAGGGGCGCGGCTTTGCGGTGGTGGCCGACGAGATACGGGCCCTGGCCCAGAAGACCCGCAGCTCCACCGGCGAGATAAGCGACATGATAGGGGCGCTGCAACAGAGCACCCGGCAACTGTCCGATGGCATGGAGCAGGGGGCCCAGACATCAGTGCTCTGCCAGCAGCACATGGGGGCCACCGCCGAGGTGCTCGACCAGATCAACCGGATGCTGGCCCGGGTGACCCACACCAGCGACGAGATAGCCCAGGCGGTGAGCCAGCAGGCGGATGTCACCAGCACCCTGGATCAGGGGATCCACCAGATCCACCAACTGGCGAGCCACACCGCGGACAACAGCCGTCAGGCCCTCGATGGCATCACCCTGCTGGTGGAGCGGCTGCAAAACCTCTCCCGCCTGATCAACCAGTTCCACGACTGACCCCCTTGCCGTGTAGTTTGGCGCGCCCCCGGGCGCGCTGCCGATCTCTCCTCTCCTTCACGACGACAGGCTCCCGCCGGGGGCAAGAAGTCCGTCTCAGGATTTGCCCTTGAACTGCTTGATGCTGCGCTTGCCCTGGGTGCGACGGTTCGCCTGCTTGTCTCTTGGCGCCCGTTTGCTCTCCCCGCTGGCGGGTTTGTCGGTCACCGGGAAACCTGCCAGCGCCGCCAGGGGCAGGGGCCGACCGGTCAGGGCCCGGATCCCCTCGAGCGCCTCCCCATCCCCGTGGCAGGTAAGGGAGATGGCCAGACCGCTCTGTCCGGCACGGGCGGTACGACCGATACGATGCACGTAGACGGGCGCATGCTCCGGCAGATCCAGATTGATCACCACGGGCAATGCCTCCACGTGGATGCCGCGCGCCATCAGGTCCGTGGCCACCAGCACCCGCACCCTGCCCTCCTTGAAATCCGCCAGCGCCTGCTCCCGCGTGGCCTGATCCTTGTTTCCATGCAGGGCCGCCACCGTCATGCCAGCCCTGGCCAGTTTCTTGGCCACCCCGTCCGCGTCGTCCCTGGCACTGATGAAGACCAGCACCTGGGGCCACTCTCCGGCCTCCAGCAGGGCGATCAGCGCAGGCACCTTGCTGCTCCTGTTGACCAGATAGAGCCGCTCCTCGATGTCGCTCACCAGGCTGTTGAGCGGCTCGGCCTCGATGCGCACCGGATCCTGCAGCAGGCCCGAGGCCAGGCTCTCCAGCTCGACCGGCAAGGTGGCGGAGAAGAGCATCTGCTGCCGCGCCTCCGGCATCGCCTTCATCAGCCACTGGATATCGGGCCAGAACCCCATCTCCAGCAGGCGATCCGCCTCATCCAGCACCAGCATGCGCAGGGCACCCAGCCCCAGCGTCTGCTGGGCCAGCAAGTCCCGCAACCGTCCGGGGGTCGCCACCAGCAGTTGGGGGCCGAGAGCCAGTTCCTGCTCCTGCCACTCCTGGGCCACCCCGCCACACAGGGTCAGAAGGCGCACCCCCAACCCGTCGGCAATCTCCTGCAGGGCGGCGCTCACCTGGCTTGCCAGCTCCCGGGTGGGGACCAGTACCAATCCCTGTACCCGGTCACTGGCTGCGTCCAGCCTCTGCAGCAGCGGCAGGCCGAATGCCAGGGTCTTGCCACTGCCGGTCCTGGCCAGGGCAAGCAGATCCCGTCCTGACAAGGCAGCAGGAATGGCTAGCTGCTGAATGGGGGTCGGTTTTTCCAGCGCTGCGGGCAGCAGGGGCAACAGGGCGGGGGCAAGGGCGAGTTCGTCAAACGTCATGGGGATCGCAGATACAGGCTGAACGAGGATGTGGAGGCGAAGTCTAGCCAGACCCACCCCATAAGTAAAAGGTTCGGGAGCGCAATAAAAACGGCCTGCCCCGTGTGAACGGGGCAGGCCGTCAGGCAATCAGCCTGTGGCGCGACTTACAGAACGGCCAGGGCGGCGGCGTAGTTCGGCTCGTCGGCGACTTCAGCCACCAGCTCGCTGTGCAGCACCTTGTCGTGCTCATCCAGTACCACGATGGCACGGGCAGCCAGACCCACCAGCGGGCCGGAGGAGAAGGCCACGCCGTAGTCCTGCAGGAAGGAGACGCCACGCAGGGTGGAGAGGTTCACCACCTTGTCCAGACCCTCGGCGCCGCAGAAACGGGCCTGGGCGAACGGCAGGTCGGCAGAGATGCACAGCACGACGGTGTTGTTCAGGGCGCTTGCCTGCTCGTTGAACTTGCGCACGGAAGTGGCGCAGGTCGGGGTGTCGACGCTCGGGAAGATGTTCAGGATCTTGCGCTTGCCGGCGAAGGTCGCCAGGGTCGCATCGGACAGATCGCCAGCAACCAGGGAGAAGGGCTTGGCCTGCTCACCGGCAACGGGGAAGTGGCCGGAGACGGAGACGGGGTTGCCTTGCAGGGTGACGGTATTGCTCATGTTAGGTCCTTGATGATTGATGTGGGATCCAGGGTCCCCAGTATAGGCCCGCCACGGGATGACAAACACCCGCTAATGAAAGGGATTTGGCATCCCTTTGCATCCCCCCTGCTCCAGAGGCAGCTCAGCGGCCACTGACATGGCCCCGGACAAAGAGGAGAAGAGGGCTTGACCTTGGACTTTACACCAAGGTTTACACTCGGCTCAGTCATCCAGGATCCCGCAGGGGCGGGATCCCTCAAGAGGAACGCATCATGAGCAAATCCTGCTGCAGCCATCAACACGCCGCCGCCCCCATCAAGGCCGTCAGCAAGGCCGCCACCCCAGAGGCCGGGCACAGCCACACCAGCCACTGCTGCGACAACGGGGCACAGGCCAGTGGTGTCGCCAACCCGACCCGCCACGATCATCAGGGGCAAAGTGGCGCAGACGGCCCGGGGGATGAAGAGCCCCCCAGAGGCACTTGCGCCACCGACACAGCCCACGACCACGATCATCATGAGCAGGGGCACGAGCACGCCCATACGGCCGCCGCGACCGAGCCGCCGCTGGCTAGCCCCGAGCAAAACAGCCGCCGCCACAGCTGGCAGGTGCTGGGCATGGATTGTCCCAGCTGTGCACGCAAGATAGAGACCGCCGTCAGCCGGGTGGAGGGCGTACAGCAGGCTCGGGTGCTGTTTGCCACCGAGAAGCTGGTGGTGGATCTGGCCCCCGGCCTCTCCCCCGATCCCGTCACCGCCGCCGTGCTGGCCGCCGGCTTCCAGCTCAAAGGGGGAGCTCAGAACACGGCTCGCAGCGAACCGGGCCGCAGCCCTCTGATGCAGAGAGTCAGCAACCTGCTCGGCAAATACTGGCAGCCCCTGTCGCTCGCCGGCTTGATGGGGATGGCGGCCCTGCTGCCGAACCAGCTCGGTCAGCCGCTCTTTACCCTGGCCACCCTCTGGGGGCTGTGGCCCATCTCCCGCAAGGCGTGGGCGCTGACCAAGAGCGGCTCCCCCTTCGCCATCGAGACCCTGATGACGGTCGCCGCCGTGGGGGCCCTGTTCCTCGGTGAAACCGCCGAAGCAGCCATGGTGCTGCTGCTGTTCATGCTGGGCGAACATCTGGAGGCCTACGCCGCCGGCCGCGCCCGCGCCGGGGTCACCGCCCTGATGGCGCTGGTGCCCGACAAGGCGCTGCGCATCCGCACCACTGCCGAGGGCGAGGTGCGCGAAGAGGTCGCTGCCGACCAGCTGCGCCCCGGCGACATCATCGAAATCGCCCCGGGCGCCCGCCTGGCCGCCGATGCCCGCCTGCTCGACCCCCTCGGCGCCTTTGACGAGAGCGCCCTGACCGGCGAATCCATCCCGGTGGAGCGCCGTCAGGGTGACAAGGTGCCCGCCGGCAGCCTGGCGGCGGATCGGGTGCTGCGCCTCGAGGTGGTGTCCGAGCCCGGCAACAACGCCATCGACCGCATTCTGCATCTCATCGAGGAGGCCGAGACCCAGCGCGCGCCCATCGAGCGCTTCATCGACCGCTTCAGCCGCTGGTATACCCCGGCCATGATGCTGGTTGCCCTGCTGGTGGTGCTGGTACCGCCGCTCGCCTTCGGCCAGAGCTGGGACGAGTGGGTCTATCGCGGGCTGGCGCTGCTGCTCATCGGCTGCCCCTGTGCCCTGGTCATCTCCACCCCGGCGGCGGTCACCTCGGCACTGGCGGCAGCCACCCGGCAGGGTGGCCTCATCAAGGGGGGCGCCGCGCTGGAGCGCCTCGCCCACATCGATACCCTGGCCTTCGACAAGACCGGCACCCTGACCCTGGGCAAGCCGCAGCTGACTGAACTGGTGAGCCTCAATGGCCAGCCTGAGGCCGACCTGCTGGCGCTGGCGGCAGCCATCGAGCAGGGCTCCCACCACCCGCTGGCCCGCGCCGTGGTGACGGCGGCCAACGAACGGGGCCTCAGCCTCGCCGCCGCCCAGGCGCTGCGCGCCCTGCCCGGCATGGGCGTGGAAGGTCGCATCGACGGCACCCTCTGGCAGCTGCTGGCACCGAGCCGGGTCGCCACCCTGGATGCCGCGATACAGGCCCGGGTCGCCACCCTGGAGCAGCAAGGCAAGACAGTGGTGGTGCTCGGTCAGCCTGACGCCGCCCCGGCCGCCCTGCTGGCCCTGCGCGACCAGATCCGGCCGGAGGCGGCTGCGGCGCTGCAAGAGCTCAACCAGCTTGGTCTCAAGAGCATCATGCTGACCGGGGACAACCCCCGCGCCGCCGAGGCGATCGCCACCGAGCTCGGCATGGGCTGGCGCGCCGGCCTGCTGCCGGAGGGCAAGGTCGATGAGATCGCCAAGCTCGGTCTGACGCAAAAGGTCGCGATGATCGGCGACGGCATCAACGACGCCCCGGCCATGAAGCGGGCGAGCATCGGCATCGCCATGGGAGGCGGCACCGACGTGGCGCTGGAAACCGCCGATGCGGCGCTGACCCACAACCAGCTCGGCGGGGTCGCCGCCATGATCCGGCTCTCCCGCGCGGCGCTGGCCAACATCCACCAGAACATCGCGCTGGCGCTGGGGCTCAAGGCCATCTTCCTGGTCACCAGCCTGCTCGGCATCACCGGCCTGTGGATTGCGGTGCTGGCCGACACCGGCGCCACCGCCCTGGTCACCGCCAACGCCCTGCGCCTGCTGCGAAAACGCTAGTCCGGCCGTAAACTGCACAACCAACAGCCGCCCCAACGGGGCGGCTTTTTTATTGCCTCGCCCACAACAAAGAAAAAGCGCGGCTGCCGGTCGGCAGTCGCGCTTTGCTTACTCTCTCGGTGTTATCCCGCCCTTGGCAAGGCGGAATTCAACCCTGGGTTGCCGAGCCAACCCCGGGCTCGATGGGAAAGACTTACTTGGCGCTGCACTCCTGGATGATGACGCTGCCCACCTCGCCGGAAGTCTGAGTCGGGTCAACCTTAACCAGGAAGCTCCACAGACCCTGTTCCAGCGTGATGCTGTTGTTGCCCATGCCACCATCGCCGTGCTGGAGCGGGTAAACCTGCTCGGGCTCCAGTGCGATCAGGGTGCCACCGGCATCCTTCACGAAGAACTGCTTGCTCCAGTTGCCATCGTCGTTGGCAAACTTGAAGTCAAAGCTGCCCGCGTAGTTGAAGGCGGCCTGATAGATGGCGAGGTTACCTTCCATCCCCTTGTAGCTCAGCTGGTAGGCCGGCTGGGCGTTCCAGTCGCTCAGACTGCCGCGCACATAGAGCGGGAAGCCGAGCGGATTGCCCGCGACGGTATCCAGCACCTTGCAGCTCTGCGCCGGTTCGGTGTAGCTGACACTCAGGGTGGGCTTGTCCTTGTTCATGGCGGTGAAGACGAACTTGTAGGTGCCTGCCTTGGCCAGATCCAACCCGATATTGCCAGAATCCCCACCCTTGCAAAGGGTCAGCGGCGTGCCCACTACCAGCTTGTCACCGGCGTTGCAGCTACCGTAGTTGATGTTCCAGCCTGCATCGGCCACCTTCAGCTCGGTGTTGCCAAGCTGATCCGTCGTCACGTCGGCGCTGAACTCGTACATAAAGTTGCTGGTGAAGGTCAGCGGGTTCTTGTCACCGAAGCCCGAGTCAAGGAAGCCCTTCAGGAAGAGTGCCGTATCACCGAAGGGTGGCAAGGTGCTCAGATCCGTCTTCTTGCTCACCGGCAGACCCGCGCCCTGGGCGCCGTTCTGCGGCTTGACGAAGACGGCGGCGGACCAGGCCCCCAGGGTCAGCTCACCGTTCCCCACGGCGGCGCCGCTGGCGATGCTGTCGACGTCGCGATGGGCACCGCTCAGCACCAGACCGGAGAGGTCGATGGGCTGATCGTCGCCGTCACGGAAGTCGCCGATGCTCTGGCTCTGGCTGGTGGCGTTGATCATCACCACCAGGCCGTCGATGGCCGGATCCAGATCCGCGCCGGCCTTGCTACCATCGTCCACCGTCATCACGATGAGACCCGGGATCTGCTCAGGCCCGGTGTTGCGGAAGTCAACCCGCTTGATCACCTCGGCACCGCTGCCCAGACGCAGCAGGCGGGAGGATTGACGCAGCTCGGACAGCTCCTGGTAGAAGCTCACCATCTGCGCCATCTCGGCCGACCCCGGCTTGGCGTGCTGGCCGAGCACCTGCTCGATCAACTCGTAGTTGGCCTCGTCCTTGTCCTTGCGCGGCAGGCCCTTGTCGAAGTTGTTGTCGCCCAGGGTATAGTCGACCCGGTTGTACCAGTCGCCGGAGTCATAGCTGTCCCGCTCCATGGACTTGGAGCGCAGCAGCTCGACGCCGGCGTGGGTGAAGGGGATCCCCTGACCCAGCATGGCGGTGGCCAGCGACACCCCCTGCATCCGCACCAGATCGGCCCCTGCCGGCGCCTTGTAGGCCAGGTTGTCGAACAGGGTCTGGTTGTCGTGCTTGTCGACATAGTTCTGGATCTCGGTCGGATCCTGGGCATAGCCCGCGGGTTGACCGTTGTAGTCGATGTCGACCCCCTTCTTCGGCATGCCGTCCTTGTCGGTCAGCACGAACTCCTTGAGGTTGCCCGCCATGCCGAGGCGCACCAGATCGGACTGATGCAGGGCGGTGGCACGAGGATCTTTATCATCGGGATTTGTAAATCCATTTGGTTCCACGTAGGCGCCGTTGCCGAAGCCCTGGGTCTGGCGAATCTTGTCACCACCGTCAAATGGGCTGCCGCCGCGCACCGCATCCCGCAGCCGGTCGGAGAAGGAGCCGATGCCGGTGCCGGCCAGGTGCTTCTGGGTCGCCTGCACGAAGCGCTTGTCATCCTGCACCTCGCCGAAGTTCCAGCCTTCCCCGTAGAAGTACATGTCCGGATTGACCTTCTTCACCTCGGCCAGGGCCTGCACCATCTGATCCTTGGGGTGGTGACCCATCAGGTCGAAGCGGAAGGCGTCGATCTTGTAGTCCCGCGCCCAGGTGACCAGGGAGTCATCCATCAGCTTGGCGAACATGGCGTGTTCCGGTGCCGTGTTGGAGCAGCAGGTGGAGTTTTCCACCGAGCCGGTCTCCGGGTTCAGGCGCTGGTAGTACCAGGGCACTATCTTGTCGAGCACGGATTTCGGGCCGAGGCCGGCCTCGTTGGTGTGGTTGTAGACCACGTCCATCACCACGTTCATGCCGATGTTCTGCTTGATGGCCTGCACCATCTCGCGGAACTCCTTGATCCGGGTCGTCCCCTCCGCATTGGTGGCGTAGGAGCCTTCCGGGGTGGTGTAGTGGTAGGGGTCATAGCCCCAGTTGAAGGAGTCCACCCCGCGCAGGTAGCCGTACAGCTCCTGCACCACGGGGTTCTCCTTGCTGTCGCTGGCTTGCAGATCACCGAGCACGGCTTCGATGGTCTCGCCGCCACCACAGTGGCTGGCAAACCTGGAGTTCTTGACCTCGGGATTGACCTCGCACAGCTTGCTGAAGTCATCGCCGATGTTGGCCACCTTGGCCGGGTCCTCGTTGACGGTGGCGATGTCGAACACCGGCAGCAGGTGCAGGTGGCTGACGCCGCTCTTGGCCAGGGATTTCAGGTGGGTGACGGGCACGCTGTCGCTGTCGGTCAGCCCGAGGAACTTGCCGCGGTGATCCACCGGCGTCGACTCGTCGTTGCCGGTCAGATCCCGGACGTGGGCCTCATAGATGGTGATGTCGGCGGGGTTCTTCTGGCTGTGGGGCGCCTTGAGGCTGTCCCAGCCTTCCGGCTTGAGGGCCGGATCGTCGAGATCCACCACCTGGCTGAACTCGGAGTTCATCGCCAGGCTCAGGGAGTAGGGGTCGGTCACCTGATAGGATTCCAGCTTGCGGCTGACCGGGTGATAGACCTGGATATCGTAGCGGTAGTATTTGCCGACAAGATCGCTGCCCCCCTGCACGCTCCAGCTGCCGCTGGCCTCGTCCAGGGTCATGGCGCGCTCGCCAAGCGACTTGTGCTGCTCGTCGAACAGCGCCAGCTTGACCGACTTGGCGGTCGGCGCCCAGAGCCGGAAGGTGACATTGCCCCCCTCCACCACGGCGCCGTAGGCCAGCTTGGTGGCCGCTTCGCTGTAAAGGGCATCGAGGGCACCGGCACTCTGCACCAGGGTCGCCCCCTGCAGGATGCCGTCCGCATCGGTCCCGATGGCGACCAGCTCACCCTTGAGCAGGGGCTTGAGATCTTTCCCCGCAGGCAGGGCGAAGGCGGCGGCATCCTTGAGGTGCGGGTATTTGGCCTGTTGCTCTTCGGTCAGGCTGGTCGGGGTCAGCTTGAGGTAGGGGAAATCGAATACACCCTCGCTGTTTGCGGTGATGGTGCCTGACTCTGTGTAGTAGAGGCGCACATAGGGCTTGTCCTTGCCCCCTTGCCAAATCAGGGTGTTGTCGTCGATGAGGTGGGCACTGGCCCCCGCCACGCCGAAGGCGGCTGTGAAGGCTTCCGCCCGGCTGCCGAAGATCTCGTTCTTGCCGGCCACGATGGCCACGGTGCGATCCGGGTGATCACTGAAGACCACCTTCATGTCGCTGCCGGTCAGGTTCGCGAGATCGCCATTGCGGGCGATGAAGTTGATGCAGCCTTCCATCTTGGAGAGCGGCACGACCCAGGCCGGACCAAAACTGTCCGCCGCGGACGGCGTCTTGCTCTTGTCATCCCAACCGGTGTTGAGGCCGCCCTCCGAGGTCGAGTTGCAGGCATCGTTGTTCCACAGGTGCAGGCTGTGGCTGGCGAACGGGCCGGTGACACCGCGCGCCGCGCTGGTCTGGGTATCCACCAGGGCGATGACCGCTTCGTCGGGGCCGGCCGTCAGCAGTTCGGCCGGGGGCTGGACGTTGGGAAGACGAGCGACGGGCTCATCCTGAGGGGCAGGAGCAGAAGAACTGTTGTCGTTACAGCCTGACAAAAGCGCGAGCAGTGAGGCTGTTACCAGCGCCACTTTGGTCTTTTTCATATCCATTTTTTTATAATTCCCGCTGTAGTTAGTCTCGATATCCGAGTACCCGGTCATTGCCGAGCGGTGTCATATTAATCAGCGGGAATTGCCGTAAATGTGAGCGGATGGGCAAAAAAAACCAATCCGCATCAACAAGATAACGTTTTCATAACGAAAATTCGATCGCGCTCACAGACCTGGCACCGCTTTCGGCCCATACCAGCGAGAAGAGGGGAGCGAGTGACGAAATCAATGTCCAATCAAATGGATAGAGGGGGCTGGGTGATGAAACGGATTGAGGAGCAGGCCAGGCGGCTGGACCAGGAGTATCAGGGCATTGCCCAGTTGTTCGATCAGTTCTGCCAGCAGGCCGGCGTGCTCGCCGAACGCTATCACTTCTTCAACTGGCCGGATTATGAAGAGAGCCCGCCCCTCGCCCGCGCCTTCACCCTGCTGGGGGAACCACGGGAGCTGCGGCTGCGCTGTCAACCCGGCGAGGGGGGTTCCCTGAACGGCCTCCTCCAGGTGTGTGGCGAGGAAGGCAAGGTCCACGCCAGCCTGGGCTTTCGTGCCGACGGCCACCTGCTGCTGGAGCCGGGCCGCCTGCTCGACGACCCGCCGGGACTGCTGCTGAGGCTGATGCTGGGCTCCCTCTGGCAAGATCAGGGGAGCGAGCCTCCCCGCTGACCCCCGCCAGGGGCGTCAGTCGGCAGACACTTCGATGGTCAGGTGCACCAGCTCCTCGTGGATGGCGAGGCGCTCGCGGATCGCCTGTGCCGGGACCGGGGTCGCCATCTGCAACGACATCGCGGCGGCATACTGCATCTGCCCCACCCGCCAGACGTGCAGATCGCGGATCTCGGCGCCAGGCAGCTCGGCAATCACCTCGCGGATCTCGTCCACCAGGGGCGCATCCATCTCCGCATCCAGCAAGACGCGCCCGGTATCACGCAGCAGCCCCCTGGCCCACACCGCCACCAGCACGGCCCCGGCGATGCCCATCAGGGGATCCAGCCAGTCCGCCCCCCACAACATGCCTCCCACCAGCGCCACAATCGCCAGCACCGAGGTGGCCGCGTCCGCCAGCACGTGGAGGTAGGCGGCCCGCAGGTTGAGATCCTGATGGCCGTGGTGGTGATCGTGCGAGTGGTCGTGATGACCGTGATGGTGGTCGTGACCATGGTGATGGCCGTGATCGTCCCTGAGCAGCCAGGCACAGGCCAGATTCACCAGCAGGCCCAGCAGGGCAATGCCGATCGCCTGCTGATAATGGATGGGGCTGGGGTCCAGCAACCTGGCCACCGACTCGAACAGCATCAACCCCGCCACCCCCACCAGCAGCAGGGCGCTGCTGAAGCCCCCCAGCACCTCTATCTTCCAGGTACCGAAGCTGAACCTGTGATCCCGCGCAAAGTGGCGGGCCGCGCGATAGGCCAGCACCGAGAGGCCGAGGGCCAGGGCATGGGAGCTCATGTGCCAGCCGTCGGCCAGCAGCGCCATGGAGTTGTAGAACCAGCCGCCACCGATCTCCGCCACCATCATGACGACGGTGAGCAGCACGGCCCAGCGGGTCTTCTGTTCGGCCAGGGGATTCCCTTCGTGGACGACGGGGTGATGGCAGTGGGATGAGGCGAGGGATGGCATGGATTTCTCCTGAAAACGAGGATGCTATATACTATACCCCAGTATAGTTTTATTGATCGAGAGGATCCTGGATGTCACACACGGTTCACGACAAGAAGAAGCTGCTGGCACGGGTCAGGCGCATCAAGGGGCAGACCGGCGCCCTGGAGAGCGCCCTGGAACAGGAAACAGACTGCGCCGCCATCCTGCAGCAGATCGCCGCCATCCGCGGCGCCGTCAACGGCCTGATGCTGGAGGTGCTGGAGGGGCACATGCGCGAGCATCTTGGCGCCGAGGAGGCGACCCATGCCGAGCGGCTGGAGGATCTGGATCAGGTGGTGAGGGTACTGCGCTCCTATCTGAAATAAGGGCGCCCGGTGATGACGGGCGCCCCTGTCAGTCGAAGTCCGCGTAGGGAGTGAGAGGCCTTGGCGGCATGTCGAGATCCCCTTGCCAGGGCTTGAAGGTGTAGCGCAGGAACAGGGTGACATGGCTGGGGGCATAGTCATCCGCCTGCTGGATGTCCACCCGGCCACCGATGCGCCAGTGCTCCGTCAGCCTGTGTTCCACCACGCCATTCAGGGTGTAGCCGAATCCACTGCTGCTGCCCCCTTTCACAGGCGCATTCCTGTCTGGCAAACCGCTTGGCAACAAGCCTTCCAGCGGGTAGCGGCGACTGTCGTCGGTACGGGAGCGGGACCAGGATCCCGAGCCTCCCAGCTCCCATGACCAGTCGGGGGTGCGCTGCCGGTAGCTGACCGGCACCGAGAGTGAGAAGTACCCTTGCGGACTGTAATAGCCCCCCTGACCCAGGGTATAGCCCCCCAGATCCTGCTGGTAGTGCCACAGCATGGTGCTGAGCCCCACGCTGGCACGGCGATGGGTCTCGTTGACGAACTTGTAATAGCCCCCTCCCATGAGCCGGGTGCGCCAGTTGTCGGGCACGTTCTTGCCGGTCAGCAGGTGCTGCTGGGCGCTGCCCCAGAACCCGACGGCCCCTCCCAGATCCCGGCTGAGATCGAGGCGGACCCCGTTCGCCCGCACCCCGCCCCAGCTGATGCCCGTGCCCGGATCCACCGTTCCCCCATAGGAGAGCAGCGAGCTGCTGACGGGCCGACGCGAGAGGGTCATCCCCCACCCCAGCGTGTGCCAGTCACCGGTCAAGGTGGCGCCCCCGACCCAGTCCACCACCTCGAAACCGAGGGGCGTGGTCCCCAGATCGAACGCCCAGGCCCCCCGCTGCCAGCCTGCCGCCAGGGTGGTCCCCCGGCTCTGCTGGTGCGCGTCCCCGCGGCAGTCCCTGGCCGCACAGGTACCGAACTGCGCCCGGTAAGGGGAGTCCGGCAGATCTCCGGCATCCATGTCGACCAGTTCAAGGCGGCCGAAGGCGGTACCACCGGCCAGCGGCGTATCCAGTTGCGCCATCTGGGTCAGCGCCCGCAAATCCGAGTAGCCCCCGGTACCGCTGGAGCCCCAGTAATCGCTGTCGAGGGAGAAGGTGGTCTGGCTCTGCCGGTAATGCCTGTCGAGATCGCTGCGCAGGCCGGATGCCAGCCACCCTTCCCCATCCTGACTGCGGGCCAGCCGGGTCAGCTCGCCTCCCTCCAGATCCTCGCGGGGGGCCAGACCTGCGGCCACCAGCCCCTTGCGATCCCGCACCAGGGCCTCTTCCACATCATGCTCGGCAACGCGCTGGCGGGCGGCATCGCGCCAGAACAGTGCCACCTGCTGGGAGGCCGGTTGCATCGCCACCAGGGGTTCGTAGTCGGTGAAGATGGCCCGGGCCGTCTCCCCCTCTCCCAGCGCCTGATAGAGATTGGCTACCCGGCGGTAGTAGTTGGCCCCCTCCGGGGGCAGCGGGCTGACCGGCCAGGCGGGCAGCCAGTGACGGGCCTTTGCCAGATCGCCCCTGGCCTGGGCCAGTTCGGCCATGCCAAGCCTGGCCTCGGGCTGTTGCGGCGTGCGGGCAAGCACCTCCTGATAGCGCTGCTCCGCCAGTGCATAGGCCCCCCGATCCGTGGCCCACTCCGCCAGCATCAGGCTTACCTCTTCATCCGGCTGCAACGGCTGAAGCAGGCGTTCGGCCCCCTCATCATCCCCGGCCTCGTGACGCGCCCTCGCCCTGGCGAGCACCTCGTCACGGGCGAGGCGCTGATCCAGCGCATCCATATCCTGTGTCCAGCCGGACCTAGGGATGGCGGCCAGCACCCCTCTCGCCTCCACCATCTTGTCCTGCCCCGAGAGATAGAGGGCGGTGGCGTAGCGCAGGGTGGCATCCTGCGGGTGCGCCGCCAGCCGTTCTCGCAAGAGCCGCTCCCCGCTGCCAGCCTCCCCGAGGCGGGCCCGGGTATCGGCCACTCGATAGGCCAGCCACACCTCTTCCGGGGTCAGCGCAAGTGCCTGCTCGCGAAGGCGCAGCGCCGCCGCCACCTTGCCGGCCCGATCAAGCTGATCGGCCTCCTCCTGCAACAGCCCGGCCTTGAGCCGCCGCCCTTCGGCCTGCATCCCGGGGGTGCCCTGCTGCTCCAGCAGGGCCAGGGCACGTGCCGGATCCTGCTCCTTGTAGAGATCGAACAGGCGGGCCAGGGCCCGCTCCCGCGCGCTCCCCATGGCGAGCGCCTTGCGATAGGCGGACTCCGCGTCGGCATCGCGATGACGGCCACGCTCGCTGTCTCCGAGCCCCAGCCAGGCTTCGGGTTCATGCCCATCCTGGGCGATGGCACGGCGATACAGGATCGCCGCCTCATCCCACTGCTCCCGTTCCAGGGCGCTGCGCCCCTGGCTCACCAGCAGCCAGTAGCGGTTGGTAGCCAGCAGGCTGCGCCATTTGTCCTTGTCGGTCACCTCGGGGTGTGCCAGCACCCGTTCAAACTGGGCGATGGCCAGCGCTCGCTGATCGTTGCGGGAGTAGGCCTGCCCCAGGGCCCCCATGAGTTCGGGATCCCCCGGGTTGGCAGCCAGGGCACGCTGCAAGCGGGAGATGGAGGCACTACCTCCCGCCGTGCTTGCGAGCGCCGACTGGCGTGCACGATAGGCAGGCGAGGCCCACTTCTCCTCCTGGGTAGCGAGCAGCTGTTCCGCCTTGGTGGTATCCCCTTCGCCAAAGAGCACCATGTACTCCTGCAAGGCAGCGATGCTCCCGGGACCGATGGGCAGGGATTCGATGTCCGCGAGCCAGATCTCGGCGGCCTCGTCCCGCTGATAGGGGTCTCGCGCCATCTCGCGCAACAGGTTCTGCGCCCCCTGACGCCGACCCTCCGCCAGATAGAGGCGAGCCAGCCCGCCCCGCACTCTGGGCTCACCCGGATATTGCCGGTTGAGTGCCTCCAGGGCCGCCAGCCCCTTTGCCTTCATGGCCGGGATCCGTGTCTGCAACAGGGCATAATCCACCGCCACGTCGAGATTGGGGGGCAAATCACCGGAGAACAGGGAGCGATAGAGACGCTCAGCCTCCTCCAGCCTGCCGGCGCTGGTCAGCAGCCTGGCTTGTTGCAGTTGCTGGCGCCTGGCCGGTTCGTTCAGGGCCAGGTTGGCCATGCCCTGACGATAGAGCGCAGAGTCGGGGTCTTGCTTGCCAAGGCGGGCCAGCAGTGCCCCGGCCTCCTTGACCTTGCCCTGGCGCAGGGCCTGACGGGCCTGGGCTGCCAGCAGCTCCGGATGATCGGGCTCCACCAGGGAGAGGGAATAGAGGCTGTTGCTGACGAGGTCTTCCCGCCCACGGGCCTCGCCAATCCTGACCTGCTCCAGCAGCCAGGCCACCGGCTGTACCGTCCCTTGCGCCAGGGCTCCGCTCATCAGGCAGGCGAGCAGGCACCCCAGGGTCACTCTGCCTGACATGACTCGCTCCAATCCGGCTGCAGGGTACCGTCGGCGGCAAAGCGATAACGCCCCTGATCCCAGCCTGCGCCGAACAGGGTCAGCACGCTGCCGTAGTAGGCATCCGCATCCAGCCCGTGATCGGAGACCTGCTTGCGCAAGGTGACCTGCACCGGCAAGCCCCGTGACAGGGGCAGGAGGGCGGCGGCAAAGCCGCTCGGCCCCTTGCCCTGAACCTGTCCACTTTGGCTGGAGACCCGCTCGGGCAGATGACCCGATTCGGTCAGCTGCGCCAGCATGGGGGCAAAGTGGGCCACCAGGGAAGCCCTGGCGGGATCCTCCTCGCTCAGCATGCCGAGCCAGAGATAGACGCGGATGGCGTCATAGCCACCGGTGTCGCCCTTGTCCGCCGTCACCTGCCATCCCTTGTCGGCCTGCCAGTCCACCCAGTCCGGGGCAAAGCCACGGGGCGCACTCTCCTGCAACAATTTGGGCAAGAGGGCCCGCATCTCGCCCCAGGGCCCCTTGAAGGAAGCGAATCTGGCCAGCAGTTGTGGGGGCAGATAACTGGGGTTGAGGGTCCAGCGTCCCTCCCCCTCATAGCCTTTCGCCCCGGGCAGTAACACGGGGCCGAGACCCGGCAGCGTGGCGACCTCCTCCCGGGCGATACGACGCAGCAACAGGGTGCCGAGGGCCGAGTAGCTGTGGTTGTCCCACAGGCGACCCGCCTCCAGCAGGCTGTAGGCTATCCAGAGATCCGAATCGGACGCGCTGTTTGCATCCAGCACACCCCAGTTGCCGTCCTGCTGCCTGCCCCAGAGCCAGGATGGCAGGAAGCCGGTCAGATCCCCGCGGGCGAGCTGCCGCTCCGTCCAGTCAAGCAGGCGGGCAAAGGTCTCCCTGTCATCGTTGACCAGGGCGAAGAAGAGGGCATAGCTCTGGCCTTCCGAGGTGGTGATGCGGCGCCCGTCGGCAGGATCGATGACCCTGCCCTCTTCGCTGATGTAGTGCTGGCGAAAGTGATCCCACTCCGGCCAGTGGCAGACGGCCTGCGCCGGGAGGGAACAAAGGGCCCAGAGGAGCAGGGCACCACAGACTTTTTTCATCTGAGTCATCTCTTAATCTTCCTTCAGACGGCGACGACTGGCACTGGCAAGCAGCACCCGCAGGCCCCAGCCCAGTACCAGCATGCAGAGCAGGGTCAGCCCGGCAAGACGCACCGGATAACGGGCAAACAGTTGCCAGAGACGCTCCCACCACGGCAGGTAGCCCACCTCGTAGCGATCCCCCACCACCAGGCTCTTCACCCCGGATTCCCGGATGATGGCCACCGAGCCTGCCACCTGATCGCGCAGGGTGGCGTTTTGCAGGGTGTCGTTGAGCAGCCTGACCCCGGCCGGACCGTCGGCCAGCAGGGCCACCAGGCTGCGCTGCTCGTGGGTCGGCGACTGCAGGCCCAGGATAACGGCGATGGCGCGGTTGCCCGTCATGCCGACCCTGGCCTGGGGCTGGCGATCGGCCATGCTGTGCAGCAGATCCCCCTGGTGCTGGCGGGTCGGCTCGTTGACCCAACTGCGGGTGGCCTGCAGCAGGGCGTCTGGCGCCAGATCCCCCTGAAACTCCTCGGGCAGGGTGCCGATGAGCAGGGTATCCCGATCCGCGGTGCGGGCCTGCGCCCAGTCATCCAGGACTCGCAGGGAGAGGGCCGGATACCCGGTCTCGGCCCCGATGGCACCGACGGCATCGAGCAAGGTGGTGATCTGCGCCGGGTGCGCCCTGGCGGGCATGACCACCTGGCTGTCGGCAAGATCCGCCATCCGGCTGAAGGGGAAGCCCGCATAGGCGAACGCCTTGAGGTTCGGCATCTCGATGAAGTGGCGATAGCCGCTGAAGTCGATGGTGGAGCCCTCGTCGATGCGCACCTGATGGGCAGGCGGCATCACCAGGTCGCAACGGCCATCCTCCGTCCCTCCCATGTATTGCTGGGCATACTCGAACGAGAAGCTCAGGCTGTTGGCCTGGGTGGTCTTGAGCCCGGGCATGCGCAGCGCCATGGTGTCGCCGTCGTCGGCAAACCAGAGCGGCAGGGTCAGCAACCGCTCACTCTTGACCTCGCCGGGCTCGAGCGTGAACGACTTCATGAGCTGGCCGTTGACCGCCACATCCAGCCGGGAACCGTCGCGCAGGGTGGGCGAGGTGTGGTGATACTTCAGCTCCGTCCTGATGCCGTTCTCCCCCAGTAGATAGAGATCCGGCGGCAGGCGCAGCGTCATGCTCATGGGCCACAGCGTGCGCCCCGTTGCCTGCAACTGGCCCGGGTACTCCGTGAGCTCGTCAAAGCGCATCTTGCGATCCAGTCGCACCCAGTTCGGGGCGTCGTAGGGTTGACGCGGGGAGAGCGGCTTCACCTCGTCCACCATGACGCTCTGGCCACGCAGCATGACATCGCCTCGCGCCAGCCCCTGCACCGCCGTCAGCAGATCCTGCTGATCCCGCCCCAGGATCAGCAGCAGCTTCACATAGGGGTTGTCGGGGGAGCTGATCATGTCGATGGTGGGCCCCTTCACCTCGGGATAGTCCACCAGGAAATCGGGGCGCGCGTCATTGGTGGCAAAGATCACTGCGTTGCGATCCGGCAACTGGTTGATGAGCACCGGGAAATGCTGGCCCCGCCACTGGGCCTTGGTGCCGAACCAGGAGGCCAGCACCGCCGCCGCCTGCTGCTGCTCCGGGGGCACTGAGCCCGTGAACACCATGGGCAGAGTCAGCTTGCCATTGTCCCGCACGTCGAGGAACGGCATGGGGAAGAAGGAGAGCTCGTTGCGCACCGGCAGGGTCTGCAACTGCAGGGTCAGCTTGCTGTCCCGGTTGACGTTGAGCCAGAGGGTATCGCTCGCCGGGTTCTCGCACACTTTCTGATAGTGGCCGACGAAGCTCACCTTGAGGCGGTTGAAATCCTTGGCATAGCGGGGATCCAGCTCGATGCTGGCATGGGTCATCGTCCCCATCTGATCCTGGTTGAGGGCCGTCACCCCCATCAACTCGTCATTGAGATAGACCTTGACCTGGGAGATGAGCGGCAGCAGGGAGGGCGATGGCGTGAAGTTCAGGTCCAGGGTGGCCCGGGTCACCACCTCGTCCCGCCGTACGGTGAAGTCGGCCAGTCCGTCTGGCGCATTGCCGCGCAGGGACAGGGTGCCTGGCGATGATGCCATCTGTTCGAAGCTCATCCCCTGGGTGCGCACCGGAGCGGGAACAGGCGGCAGGGGGCCGACGGCCTCGGCGGCGGTCGCACCCTGCGCCATCAGCAGGAGAGGAATAAGGTAGCGTTGTGGTTTCATCATCCTTTCACTGTCTGTGAGGTCGGAGTCCCGGCCCGGAAATCTGGGGAGACGCGACGGGGAACGAAGGAGAGGAGCCAGCGAGCCAGCTTCTCGAGGAGGATACAAACAAAGCCGATGGGTGAGGTACGGGCCAGACGCCAGTAAGCCCCCCAGCCGAGCAGGGTAATGTCGAGCAGGCTGTGGAGGGGGCGATCCTTGCCCAGACGCTGCTGCCACAGGGACCAGGTATCGGCCCGGGCGAAGGTGCACTGGATGAACTCGACATGCTGCGCCTGCGCCATGGGCTCCAGCTCCAGTCCCAGCTTGCAGCCGAACACCCGCTGCACCTTGGCGGCGAACGCCTGCTCCCGCTGGTCATGGCGCAGCAGCAACCAGACCCTCTCCTTGTCGGCCAGGGGTAGGGGCGCCTCGAGCAGCACCCCGACCCCCCCGTTGGAGTAATCCCTGACGGTACAGGGGTAGAGGTGACCGTTCGCCAGCCTGATGGCCGCCGGCATCACCATCTCCACCCTGGGGTTGGCACGGACCTGCCGCGACTCGAAGGCCACCGCCAGGGCGACGCCCAGTATGGTCATGTTGTAGAGGGTCCAGATCATGCTGAGGATCAGGGTCGGCACCTCGTCGGCAGGGCCGGTGCCGATGCGCCAGAGACCGAACCCCAGCCCGCACAGATTGAGCAGGATCAGCAGCAGATAGGGGCGGGAGACCGACAGATCGAGGAACACCTCCTCCGTCATCCCCCCCTTGGCAGTCACGTTGAACGTCCCCTTGTGGGGTGCAAAGAGCGCCACCGTGGTCGGCCTGGCGATGTACCAGGCCAGCACCGTCTCATAGACCTCGCCCCAGAAGGAGTGGCGCACCTTGCCCTGCAACCGGGAGTTGGTCAGGGCGCTGTGGAAAATGTGCGGCAACATGTAGAGGGCGATGGCCGCCGCCGGGGCATAGATGATGTAGGCGTGCAGGATCAGGAAGGCAAGCGGCGCCGTCAGGAAGATGAGCCTCGGTATGCCCGAGAGGAAATGCAGCATGGCATTGAAGTAGCACAGCCGCTGCCCCAGCTTGAGCCCCTTGCCGAAGAGGGGGTTGTCCAGACGCAGGATCTGCACCATGCCGCGCGCCCACCGGATGCGCTGACCGATGTGGGCAGAGAGGCTTTCGGTGGCCAGCCCCGCCGCCAGCGGGATCCGGATATAGGCCGAGGTGTAGCCGAGGCGGTGCAGCCGCAGGGAGGTGTGGGCATCCTCGGTGACCGTCTCCACCGCGATGCCGCCGATCTCGTCAAGGGCAGTGCGCTTGATGACGGCGCAAGAGCCGCAGAAGAAGCTGGCATCCCACATGTCGTTGCCATCCTGCACCAGGCCGTAGAAGAGAGCCCCCTCGTTCGGCATCTTGCGAAACCGTTGCAGGTTGTGTTCGAACGGATCGGCGGAGAAGAAGTGGTGGGGGGTCTGGACCACGCCCAGACGGGGATCCCGGTAGAACCAGCCCACCGTCATCTGCAGGAAGGAGCGGGTCGGCAGGTGGTCACAGTCGAAGATGGCGACCAGATCCCCGGTGGCCATCTTGAGGGCGTGATTGATGTTGCCCGCCTTGGCGTGCTCATGGGTCGACCGGGCCACATAGCGGATCCCGGCCTCCTCGGCGAAGTCGCGAAACGCTGCCCGCCCCCCGTCGTCAAGCAGCCAGATGGTCAGCTTGTCGGCGGGCCAGTCGAGCCCCATGGCGGCGTAGACAGTCCCCTTCACGATGGCGAGATCCTCGTTGTAGGTGGGGATCATCAGATCCACGCTGGGCCACTGGGCCGGATCCGCCGGCAGTTGTGCCGGAGGGCGGTGCAGGGGCCATGCGGTCTGCCAGTAGCCGAGCAGCAGCACCAGCCAGGCATAGGTCTCGGCGGCCAGCAGCAGCAGGCCGCAGGCCAGGCTGACGGGATCGAACCAGTCGAGGGTCGAGGTGTAGCGCCACCAGATGTAGCGGCAGGAGATGGTGAGGGAGAGCACCATCATCATCAGCATGGGATAACGGCCCGGCACGGCCCGCAGGATGAAGGCCATGGCCGCCAGCAAGAGGACGAACACCAGTTGCGCCTGCAGGGTGAACGGCTGGGTGACGCAGAGCAGGGAGAGGCTCCCGGCCACCACGCAGAGCAGCACACTCTTCCAGCGTTCCTCGCGGGGCGTGGCCCTGGCGGCGGCCAGCCCTTTCTCCTCCTGGCGGGCCAGGAAGGCCCCGAGAGCCTGAGTACCCATATGCCAGAGCCGTTGCCAGGAGGCAGGCCAGCGCAGAGGGATGGGTTGTGGGCGACGCACTATCATCCAGAGGCTCTGCAACAGAACGCGCAGGGGATCCCCGACCCGGGGGTGCGTCAGCTGGGGATAGAGTCCCCGGGCATGGCCCAGCACCCATTGCCAGCCATGACGCTCGAGGGGGAAGAGAGCCCAGGCCAGCAGCCAGCCCAGTGTCAATGCGGCCGCCCCCGGGCGGGAAGCCCCCCGCTCGCGCAGTGCGCCATAGCGCTGCGAGCACCAGAGGCCCGCAGCCGGCGTCAGCAGCCGCACTCTCATCGGGGCGCCTCCCCCTCTGCCAGACACCAGGCCGCCAGGGCGGCCAGCTCGTGGGCAACCAGACTGGTGGGCGCATAGCGGCCGACCGGCAGCTTGGCGGCCATGGCCTCCGCCATGGCTTCGTCCCTGTGCAGATGAAGATTGAGCAGAGGGAGCCCTCCTGCCAGCCAGAGATCCAGCAGCCCCTGCTGCAGGGCCCGCTGGCTGGAGAACTGGGTCACCAGCAGACGCTCATCGTCCGCCCAGGAGTGGCGGTGAAGCCGCACATGGCAGTTGGCATCCGCATTGACCACCAGCAAGCGCCTGCAGGGGATGACGGGGGCCATGCCCCGGGGCAGATCCAGCAGCACCAGATCATAGCCATCGATCCCCGCCAGCCACTCGGCCGACGCCCCCTCCCCCCCGCCATGGGAGAGCAGATCCAGTCCCTCCTCCCGGCGGTGAAGCGCACCTCGCCACTCCCGCGCCGGCTGGGTCAGCCGGCTCCAGCCTCCTGGATCGTCATGGGGCAGGCCAAGGTGGATGCCAAGCTGGTTGTCCGGGCAGAGATCCACCGCCAGCACCCTTGCCCCCTGCTCATGGGCAGCCTGGGCAAGCCCCGCCACGATGGCGGTGGTCCCCACACCTCCCCGGATCCCCTGCAGGGCGATCACCTTCATGCAGACCTCCCCTCGCCAGTCCCCTCGGGCCCTTTCACTGCCACCTCCGCCAGCAGGGGGAAGCGTGCGCACAAGGCGGCGAGCCGCTCCCTGGCGGCAATATCCTGGTAGGAGAGGCTGACACCAAAGGCCTGCTGGACCATGGCCACGTCATTGATTACCGTGCCCTCCACCGGGACGCCGAAGGGGATCTGCATGTCTGATTGCCGTTCGCTGCGCATCGTCACCTCCGGTCTCATTGGGGATAGGGGACCCAGTCCCCCTGCCCCAGCTTGATGTGGTACTTGCCCTGATATTCGATCACCACCGAGCCCTGGTTCTCGGACACCGACGGGGTCTGCGGCAGGTCGCCCAGCAGGGCATCCCAATCGATGGTCTCGCTCCCGAACACATCCTTCCCCACCAGCCTGGAGACCAGTTCTGATACCGCCAGGAAACTGCTGGGGGTGTCCACGTTGCGGGTCGCCTCGTGGGGCGCCTTGGTACCGAGCAGGGCAACCCCCACCGGCACCTGGGTGATGCTCGGGCTGGGAATGTCCCGCAGCCCGGCCATCTGCATCTTGTCGCCGGTGAGAGCGGCGCCGTGCTCAGGCACCATCACCACGGCCACCTTGCGGCCGGATTGCTCCAGCGTCGTCATGAAGTCGTCCAGCTGATCCAGCAGGGTCTTGAGCCTCGCCTTGTAGGGCGCTATCTGGCGGCTCGCCACATAGCGGTTGCCATCGTGCAGGGCGATGAGGTTGAAGAAGGTGACGTTGCGTGCCGCCTGACTCTGTGTCCGCTCGTTCAGCCAGCGGCCGAACAGGGCATCCCCGCGATAGATGGGCTCGCCATCGAAGGAGGCGAGATCATGGGCCAGCCCCTTCTTGTCCATGGGGGTCACATCCAGCCCGGCATACTGCTGCAGGCCGGTCAGGTAGTTGCCAAAATCCCCCGAGTGATCCATGGCCACCTGCTTGGCAAAGCCGAGCTGGGCCAGATTCTCGAACAGCAGACACTGCTTCGGCGCCGTCACATAGAGCCCCTGGTGGCTGGTCTGCCCGCAACTGGCCCGCAGCAGGCGAATGGAGCTCGGGCCGCTGTAGGAGGTGGCGGAGTTGAAGCGGTTGAAGCGAATGTCGAAGTGGGACCAGACCGGGTGCCCTGTCAGGCCGCTCGCCTCCACGTCACGCCAGGCCAGGGAGCAGACATTGATGATGAGCACATCGAAGGGGGTCGCCTGGGCTGGCAGGCTCTCCGGGAAGTGCACCAGCCTCTCCTGCTCCTCCCGATAGAAGTCATCGAGATAGGCGTTGAGGTTCTCGTTGGTCGGCGGGGCACTCTGGTCAAGCTGCTCCTCCATGGGCAGCACTGAGGGGCGGGTCTCCTCCCGGGGCGTGTTCAGGGCGTGCTCGCTCGCCCCCTTGCTGCTCGCGAAGGGATTGCTCACCTGGGGCGAGACCCAGAGCCAGAGCAGCGCCAGCAGGATCCAGGGGGTGAAGCGCAACCACTGGGCGATGAACAGATAGAGCGTCAGCAGCACGAACCCCGCGCCGACCATCTCCCAATTGATGAAACGCCCGAGCAACTCCGCCCAGTAATCCAGGGTGAAGGAGAAGACCTGGCTGCCCTGGGCACGAATGCTCTCTATCCCCGGCAACCAGGTATCGTGATAGAAGATCCCCGCCCCCACCGGCAACGCCAGCCAGTGCCGCGCACGGCGCCACCCGGCCCTTGGCAGGGGAAAGATCAGGAAGGCGGCAAACACCAGGTTGATCAGGGGATGGAAGTTGAGATATCCCCCCCAGAGCAGGGCGAACTTGGCAAGAAAATAGACATTCCAGCCACCCAGGCCGTGCCAGTCCAGCCAGGGGGAATCGGCATCAGAAACATGTCGGGTCATCGGCGATGAGTCACCTGTTATCGTGGGCCCCCCGAAGGGGCCGGGCACACTGCAATGGTTGTCAAAAGAATAGGTTCATCGCGGCTTTCCGGGGAAGGCCGCCTTGATTTTCAGAAAAAAGTATTCTGAGTCCCTAAATCCATATGCC